>NZ_JBNGGG010000017.1:0-179558 GCF_049974585.1 Streptomyces sp. UG1
CGCTCTCTGGGGGCTGCGCCCCCAGACCCCCGCTGCCGGCCCTGAACGGGCCTTGTCCTCAAACGCCGGACGGGCTGGATGATGCGGGCCGGCATCGAAAAGTGCCGTCGATGGCACCTGCGCCTCCAACGGGTGGGTGGGGGCAGGGGACGGCACAGCCTTGTCCTCGAACACCGGACCGACTGAGAGGCGCGGACCGGCTTTTACCAGAGGTCCCTGGCAAGCAGGTGTGCCCCGCGGGTGGGTGGGGTTCGGGGCGGCGAGAGCTCGGCCTCGGGTGCCGGGCGGGCTGGGATGCCTTGACCGGTGTTGATCTCGTTCCCGAACACCGGACGGGCCGAATGGTGCCGACCGGTGTCGGCGGGAGGCCTTCGGGGACGCGCGGGACCGCCGAAAGGAACCTGTACCCGCACAAAAGCAACCTGTACCCGCACAACACGGACCTGTGTCCGAAATCCCGCGCCGACCGAGTCGCACGGGTGGGCGAAAGGGCGCCATCCCGCACCGCGTATCGTCCCCTCATGCCCACCCCCGCTCCCTCGGCGACGCCCAATACCTCCTCCGAGCCTCATATACCGGCGTCCGACGCGCGCTCCACGGATCAGTCGCAGGACGCCGCTGCCCGGCGAGATCCCTGGCTGCTCGCGCTTGTGCTGTTCGTCGGGTATGCGGTGGTGTCCGTGGGGCGGTACCGGCATCTGGGGCAGCGGTCCTGGGATCTTGGGATCTTCGAGCAGGTCATCCGGTCCTACGCGCATCTTCAGGCGCCGATCGCCGACCTCAAGGGGCCCGGGTTCAACATCCTGGGAGATCACTTCAGTCCGGTGACCGCGCTTCTCGCGCCCCTGTACCGGGTCTTCCCCTCCCCCGTCACTCTGCTCATCGCCCAGGCCGCGTTGTTCGCCCTCTCCGCCGTCCCCGTCACCCGCGCCGCGGTCCGGCTGCTCGGGCGGTGGGGCGGGCTGGCGATCGGGGTCGCGTACGGGCTGTCGTGGGGGCTCCAGCAGGCCGTCGACTTCGACTTCCACGAGATCTGCTTCGCCCTGCCACTGATCGCCTTCAGCCTCGAGGCGCTGCTCGCCCAGCGCTGGCGGGCCGCGCTGCTGTGGGCCATGCCGCTCGTTCTCGTCAAGGAGGACCTGGGGTTCACGCTCACCGCCATCGCCCTGGTCGTCGCCTGGCGGGCCCGACAGGAGTCGCCGCGCGCGACGCGGTACGCGGTCGGTGTCGCCGTCTTCGGAGCCGTGGCGCTCGTGGTCACCCTGCTGCTGGTCATACCCAGCTTCAACTCCGCCGGTACCTACGACTACTGGAGCAAGGTCGACGAGTCCGGCGGCGGTGGCCCCTTCGACGGTCTCGACACCAAGCTGCGCACACTCGGCTGGCTGCTCATCCCGACCAGCGGGCTGCTCGCCCTGCGCTCCCCGATCCTGCTCGTCGCCCTGCCCACGATCGGCTGGCGTTTCGTCTCCTCGTATCCGCAGTACTGGGGGACCGACTGGCACTACAACGCCGTCCTGATGCCCATCGTCACCCTCGCCCTGGTCGACGCCCTCGGCACCGCACGGCACAGCACGCGCGCGTGGCTGCGCTCGTACGTCCGTCACCTGCCCGCCGCCGTCGCGGCCGCCTCGCTCGCGCTGACCACCTCGCTGCCGCTGGCCGCGCTGACCGAGAGCGAGATCTACCGCAAGCCCGCGCGCGTAAGCGCGATCGAACGGCTGCTGGCCGAGGTTCCGGACGGCGCCTCCGTGGAGGCGAACATCGCGCCGATCAGCCGGCTCACCTCGCGTTGCCGCGTCTTCTGGATCACCAACACGCGCGGCATCAACCCCGACTTCATCGCCCTCGACAACTCCCGCAAGCGCTACCGGGATGTCGAGGGCTACGTCCGGTCCCTCCATCCCAAGGCCCGGTACACCGTCGAGGGCAACGTCTACGGAGTCGTACTGCTCAAGCGGCAGTGACGACGACCGAGGGGCCCGGTCCCGGAAGGTGATCTCTGGGTGATCATTGAGTGATACCCAGGTAAATCCCTCCGGGCCGGGCCCCTCCCCCGCAACCCCCGTATGCGGTGGCTACTCGGTCGCGATCGCGTTCAGCACGTTCATCCGGCCCGCCCTGAACGCCGGCACCAGCGCCGCGAACAGGCCCACGAAGGCCGAGCCGATGAACACGCCGATGATCGTCGGCCACGGGATGTCGAGGACGTTCAGGCCCTCCAGAGCCAGCAGCTTCTGGGCCGTCGCGCCCCAGCCCATGCCCAGACCCAGGCCCAGCAGGGCGCCGAACAGGGCGATCACCACCGACTCCATGCGGATCATGCGGCGCAACTGGCGGCGGGAGAGGCCGATCGCCCGCATCAGGCCGATCTCGCGGGTGCGCTCCACCACCGACAGGGCCAGGGTGTTCACCACGCCCAGGACCGCGACGATGATCGCCAGGGCCAGCAGGCCGTAGATCATGTTCAGGAGCTGGCCCATCTGGTCCTTGAGCTCCTGCTTGTAGTCGGTCTGGTCGCGGACCGGGTACTGCGGATAGTCGTGCAGCGACTTCTTCAGGGCCGCGTACGCCGCCTCCTCCTGGCCTTCCTTCGCCTTGCCGAGCAGCATCTGGCTCTGCGGGATCCGGTCGGCGGGGAGGTACTTCTGCAGCGTCTCGATGCTGGTGTAGCGCGCGCCCTGGTCGAAGGAGGTGTCGTCGTCCGTGATGGCCGCGACCTTCAGCTTCGCCGTCTCGCCGCCCTTGAAGGCGACGGTGATGGTGTCGCCGACGTGCACGCCGTGCTTCGTGGCGTAGTCGGAGCCGACCGACATGGCGTCCTTGCCGTAGGCGGCGGACAGGGTGCCCTCCGTCGTCGTACGGCGCAGGTCCTCGGCGTAGGTCGGGTCGGCGGCCGTGAGCCCGCTGTCGTCGGTCTTGCCGTCCGGCGAGGTCAGGGTGGCCTTGACGTCCTTGGAGCGGGTGACGTGCGCCAGGCCCGGCGTCTGCCGCATCGCCTTCTCGGCGTCCGGGACGATCATCTGCTGGCCGCGCATGACGATGAAGTCCGCGCCGACCGACTTGTCCAGTTCGCTGGTGGCCGAGGCGACCATCGAGGAGCCGACCACCGACAGACAGGCCACCAGGGCGAGGCCGATCATCAGGGCGGCGCCCGTGGCACCGGTGCGGCGCGGGTTGCGCAGGGCGTTGCGCTCGGCCATGCGGCCCACGGGTCCGAAGGCCCGCAGTAGGACCGCGCTGATCACCCGGACGACGACGCCCGCGAGCAGCGGGCCGATGACGACGAAGCCGATCAGGGACAGCACCACTCCGGCGCCCAGCATCAGCGCGCCCTCGCTCGCCTTGTCGGCCGTGCCGGCCGCGTACAGGGCGAAGGCGCCCGCGCCCGTCAGGACCAGTCCGATCAGGCCGCGCACCAGGCCGGCCTTGCCGTCGGCCGGCGTACCGGCGTCGCGCAGGGCGGCCATCGGGGAGACCTTGCCGGCGCGGCGGGCGGGGAGGTAGGCGGCCAGGACGGTGACCACCACACCCAGGATCAGGCCGACCACGGGGGTCGTCACCTTCACCGTGAGGTCGTCGGTGGAGAGGTTCATGCCGGCCATCGACATCAGCTTCATCAGGCCGACCGCGATGCCGACACCGGCGCCCACGCCCAGCACCGAGCCGATGAGGCCGAGCAGCAGCGCCTCCACCAGCACGGACCGGTTGACCTGCCGGCGCGAGGAGCCGATCGCCCGCATCAGGCCGATCTCACGGGTGCGCTGGGCGACCAGCATCGAGAAGGTGTTGATGATCAGGAAGATGCCGACCAGGAACGCGATCCCGGCGAAGCCGAGCATGGCGTACTTGATGATGTCCATGAACTCGCCGACGTCCTTGCGGTTCTCGTCGGCGGTCTCCTTGGCCGTCTGGATCTTGTACGCGCCACCGGACGCGTCGCCGGACGCACCACCCGACGCACCGTCCAGCGCCTGCGCCACGTTCCGCTTGAGCTGGGCGTCGCTCACCCCGTCCGCCGCCGTGACGGAGACCTGCGTGAAGCGGTCGGGGGCGCCGAGCAGCCCGCGCTGGGCGGTCTCGGTGTCGAAGTAGACGACGGCCGCGCCCGGGTTGGTGACCTTCCAGGAGGCGATGCCGACGATCTTCGCGCGGATGTCGCCGGTGGCGGCGATGGTGCGCAGTTCGTCGCCGAGCTTCAGGTCGTGCTTGTCGGCGGTGTCCGCGTCGACCATGACCTCGGTGGGCCCGCGCGGGGCGTGCCCGGAGGTGATCTCCATGGACCTCAGGTCGTTCTGGGTCCAGTTGCCGGCGAAGGTGGGCGCGCCGGTGGAGGAACCCATGTTCTTGTTCTCGGAGTTGACGACGGTCACGTTCGTCGAGGCGATGGCGCCCTCCGCCTTGCGTACGCCGTCCACGGCCGCGACCTGCTCGACGGTCGAGGCGGGCAGCGAGACGGGGCGGCCCGTGCCGTTGCCGTCGTCCTCGTCGTCGGCGTCCTTGGGGCTGACGGTGACGTCGGAGGAGGTGACGGCGAAGAGCTTGTCGAAGGTGGTGTTCATCGTGTCGGTGAACACGAGCGTGCCGCTGACGAAGGCAACGGACAGCAGCACCGCCACGGCCGACAGGGCCATCCGCCCCTTGTGCGCGAAGAAGTTGCGCATCGAGGTCTTCAGGACGGTCATGACGTACGCCCCCGGGCGTCGAAGTCCTTCATGCGGTCCAGGACGGCGTCGGCGGTCGGCTGGTACATCTCGTCGACGATGCGGCCGTCGGCGAGGTACAGCACCCGGTCCGCGTAGGAGGCGGCGACGGGGTCGTGCGTGACCATCACGATGGTCTGTCCGAGCTCGGTGACGGACCGCCGCAGGAAGCCGAGCACCTCGGCGCCCGCGCGCGAGTCGAGGTTTCCGGTCGGCTCGTCACCGAAGATGATCTCCGGGCGGGCGGCCAGGGCACGGGCCACGGCGACGCGCTGCTGCTGGCCGCCGGAGAGCTGGGTGGGCCGGTGCTTGAGTCGGTCGGAAAGTCCAACCGTGTCGACCACGCGCGCGAGCCACTGCTTGTCGGGCTTGCGGCCGGCGATGTCCATGGGCAGCGTGATGTTCTCGATGGCATTGAGTGTCGGCAGCAGGTTGAACGCCTGGAAGATGAAGCCGATCCGGTCCCGGCGAAGCTGGGTGAGCTTCTTGTCCTTCAGACCGGTGATCTCGGTCTCGTCGAGATAGATCTGGCCCGCCGTCACGGTGTCGAGCCCGGCGAGGCAGTGCATGAGGGTGGACTTGCCGGACCCCGAGGGGCCCATGATCGCGGTGAACTGGCCACGCGCGATGTCCACGTCGACGTGGTCGAGGGCGACGACACGGGTCTCCCCCGACCCGTACGCCTTGACGACCTGCCGCGCCCGCGCGGCAACGGCCGTACGCCCTCCAGTGCCCCCGTGCCTGGGAATGGTCACAGCCGATGTCACGGTATGTCTCCTATATCGGTCGCGGATGAACGTACGAGGCGGTGTGCCCGGTACGTCGAGAACTGGGTACGTCGTCGAACTGGGTACGTCGTTGAGTCTGGCGCCGCACAGGGGTCCGGCGCGCTGGTGCCGAACCCCGTCTTGTACGGGGGAAAACCCCACCCCCGCCGGTTCGGTCAGCCTCCCCGACCTCCCCGACCGCCCCCCTCTCAGCGGCGTAAAGCCAGATTAAGGACGGCCCCCGCACCGTCTCGTCCTCCGGCGGTACCAACCCTCCCCGAGACGTAGTACGGAGGTCCCCCTAGGGGCGATCCACCCCACGGTGGAGACCGCCTAGGGGACGCCTAGGGGGTCGTCTCCCCCTCGGGCTCATCCAGGTTCCGCCCTGCCGCGACGTCAGGGTCAAGTGGGAAGCTGTTCGGCGGTGGATAGGTGCAAGGGGAAAGCAACAGGAGAGGAACCCGGTGGGCAGTACGAGACCCGCGATACGCGACACCGCACAGCGCACCGGAACCGGCAAACGCGGGGCGGTGGTCGCGGCCCTGATGCTCGCGATGGCGCTGGCCGCGCTCGACTCCACCATCGTCTCCACGGCCGTACCGCAGATCGTCGGCGACCTCGGTGGCTTCTCGGTCTTCTCCTGGCTCTTCTCCGGCTATCTGCTGGCCGTGACCGTGACCCTCCCGGTCTACGGCAAGCTCTCCGACACCTTCGGCCGCAAGCCGGTGCTGATCGCGGGCGCGGCGGTGTTCCTGCTGGGGTCGCCGCTGTGCGCGGTGGCCTGGAACATGGCGGCGCTGATCGCGTTCCGGATCGTGCAGGGGCTGGGCGGCGGGGCCCTGCAGGGCACGGTCCAGACGCTGGCCGCCGATCTGTACCCGCTGAAGGAACGCCCGAAGATCCAGGCCAGGTTGTCGACGGTGTGGGCGCTGTCGGCGGTGGCCGGGCCGGGGTTGGGCGGTGTCCTGGCGGCGTACGCGGACTGGCGCTGGATCTTTCTCATCAACCTGCCCATCGGGGCGGTGGCGTTGTGGCTCATCGCGCGCCACCTGCACGAGCCCGGGCGCGACCGCTCGACGACGGGCACGCGCGCGCGTGTCGACTGGGCGGGCGCGCTTGCGGTGTTCGCGTGCGGGGGTGCGCTGCTGACGGCGCTGGTGCAGGGCGGGGTGGCCTGGCCGTGGCTGTCGGGGCCGTCGCTCGCCCTGTTCGCCGCGGGGCTGGCGCTGGCGGCGGTCGTGGTGCTGGTGGAGCGCCGGGCGGCCGAGCCGATCATCCCCGGGTGGGTGTGGCGGCGCCGGACGATCGCGGCGGTGAACCTGGCGCTGGGCGCGCTTGGACTGCTGATGGTGGCGCCCACGGTGTTCCTGCCCACCTACGCCCAGGCGGTGCTCGGCCTGGCCCCGGTGGCGGCCGGATTCGTGCTGTCCGTCTGGACGTTGAGCTGGCCGGTGTCGGCGGCGCTGAGCCAGCACGTGTACCGCAGGATCGGCTTCCGCAACACGGCGATGCTGGGCATCGGCACGGCCGCGCTGATCCTGCTGGCGTTCCTGTTCCTGCCGTATCCGGGGCAGGCCTGGCAGCCGACGCTGCTGATGCTGTTGCTGGGGGCGGCGCTGGGCCTGTTCCAACTGCCGCTGATCATCGGCGTGCAGTCGACGGTCGGCTGGTCGGAGCGCGGTACGACGACGGCATCCGTCCTCTTCTGCCGGCAGACCGGACAGACGGTCGGCGCGGCGCTCTTCGGCGCGGTGGCCAACGGCGTGCTGGCCTCGCGGCTCGGCGGGGCGAGCGACCTGGACTCGGTGACGCGGGCACTGGACGCGGGCGGCGGGGCGCCGGAGGCCACCAGGCGGGCCATCGCCGACGCGGTGCACGCTGTGTATCTGGGCGCGTCGTGCGCGGCGGCGCTGGCCTTCCTGGTGCTGTTGCTGCTGGCGCCGAGGCGGTTCCCGGTGCTCAAGGAAGACGTCCCCAAGGAAGACGTCCCTACGGAAGACACCCTCAAGGAAGACGGACGGTGACCTCGGGGTTCTCCGGTGACGGCCCGTCGAGCACCGGCTGTGGCACGCCCTTCAGATGCAGGTCGAAGAACGCGGCGACGTACGCGCGCGTGAGGACCTGAGAGCGCTCGTACGGCATCGGCGCGGTGTCCGGGATGCCGGCCAGCTCCGCGAGGAGCGGCACGTCGGTGAAGGAGCCGTGGTCGGCCCCGGCGACGGTCAGCCAGCGCTTCCAGCCGTCCAGGTCGGCCCAGCTCTGGTGCCAGGTCTTGTCGCCCATACGGTCCTCGGCCCCGAGCATCAGGAAGGGGCGCCCGTCGAGACCGCCGCCGGGGACCGGGGAGAAGAAGCTGCCGTCCATGTTCACGCCGGCCCGCACGCGCGCGTCGCCGGCCATGGTCGCGGCCGCGGAATTGCCGCCGATGGAGTGCCCGGCCATCCCGATCCGCTTGGCGTCGGTCACGCGCGCGTGCCGCCACGAAGGATGCCGCCCGGTCAGCCGGTCGAGCACGAACGACACGTCCCGCGCCCGGCTCTCGGCGACGCTCGAGCCGCCGATCGAGGAGAACTCGTCGCAGATGGCACAGGGCAGGGTGCGCCCGTCGGGCAGGGTCGTACCGGCGTTCTCGTACGGGTGGTCGACCAGTGCGACGACGTATCCGCGACTGGCCAGGTCCTCGGCGAGACCGGTGAGGGTGGCGCGCGGGAACGTGAACCCGGGTGAGAGCACGACCAGCGGGAACCTGCCGTGCGCCGGTCGGGCGTCGGGGTGCGCCCAGGTGCGGACGCCGCTGATCGCCTCCGGCGGAACGGTGGCCTCGGGCGCCCTCAACTCCAGCAGGAACCGGGCCTCTTCGATCGTCATGTACGGGGCCGTCGGTCCGCCGGTGCCGGGGCGGGCCGGGTAGTACATGGACACCATGAGCTGACGCGGCCCGGCGGACGGCACCCAGGGGTCCGGGCGACCGGCGTCGACGAGGTGGAGGGTGCTGCGGCCGACGGTGTGCGGGCCGGTGGGGCGGGGCAGTTGGGCCGAGCCGGCGATCGGGGCGGCGGAGGCTGTGGCCGGGGCGCGGGCCGGCTCCGCGCCGGCGGCCGGCACGGTCAGGGTGGCAGGTCCGAGCACCAGCGCGGCGGACGCGGCCAGCGCTGAGAGGCGTGATCTGTTCATGCGGAGGACGGTAGGCCGCGGGCCCCTGGCCGGGCGTCAGGCCCGGGTCGTAATGCGGGGGTGGCCAGTGGGGGTACCGGCGCCGTACCTGCCGTACCGGAGTCGGACGACCACGGGGGCGCGAGCGCATACCCTTTCCCCATGCTGACCCTGGAGCGCCTGCGCGCCGACCACGCGGACGCCCTGCTGGCCTTCGAGCGCGAGAACCGGGAGTACTTCGCCCGTACGGTGCCGGATCGCGGGGACGCGTACTTCGCCGACTTCACGGCCCGGCTCGAGGCGCTGCTGGCCGAACAGGACGCCGGGATCTGCCACTTCCACGTGGTGCTGTCCGGCGAGGGACGCCTCGTCGGGCGGGTCAACCTGGTCGACGTCGAGGACGGTTGCGCCGAACTCGGTTACCGGGTGGGCGAGAAGGCGGCGGGCAAGGGCGTCGCCACGGCGGCCGTCGCGCAGATGTGCCAGATGGCGGGTGCGGCGTACGGGCTGACGTCCCTGGTCGCGATCACGACCCTGGACAACCTCGCCTCCCGGGCCGTCCTGGAGCGCAATGGCTTCGCGGTCGTGGAGCACATCACCATCGACGGCCGCCCCGGGATCCGCTGCCGGCGCCCGCACCTCGGGCACTGACGGAGAATCAAAAGTCTGAGTTAATGCGGGTAACACCCCAGGTCAGACACGGTTTGGCATAGCAAGCGCATACCGACCGCCCAGTTTGGTGAAACCCTCGCGCACTGCCCGTACTCCGAAGTAACGTGCGTGGCTCGCCCGCCCCCCACCTCCCTGCGGTCCGCCGCACCGGACCCGAGCCACGCAAGGAGCACCGGGATGTCCTCCCCGCACGACCAGTACCAGCAGTACGAGCAGTACACGTACCCCTGGCGACCACCCGCCCCACCCCAGCCACCCGCGCCCCCACGGCACCGCACCCCGGACCACCCGCCGCTCGGGCACCACAGCGACCTCAGGGTCCTGCGCAGCGCCTACCGCTGGCAGCGGCGCGTGGCGACGCTCACCGCGCTCGGGTACTTCACGCTGTTTCTGATCCTGTCCGCCTTCGCCCCCGGGTTCATGACCGGCACGGTCACCGACGGGCTCCCCGCCGGACTGCTGCTCGCGCTGCTGCAACTGCCCGTCACCTGGCTGGCGATAGCCCTCTACGAGCACACCGCCCGGCGCTACGTCGACCCGCTCGCGGACCGCATCCGCCGGGAGGCCGCGCTGGACGCCAAGAGGGGAGCCGGGCGATGACGGACTTCAGCGGGAACGCGCAGGCGATGTCGCTGGTCGCCTTCTGTGCCGTGGCCACCATCACGCTGCTGCTGTGCGTGATGACCGGCCCGGACCGCGACGACCTCGACGAGTTCTACACGGGCTACAGCTCCCTGTCCCCGATGCGCAACGGCCTGGCGATCGCGGGCGACTACATCAGTGCGGCGACCGTGCTCGGCACGACCGGAGTGATCGCGCTGTGCGGCTACGACGGGATCGTGCTGGCGCTGAGCACGACCCTGTCGCTGATGCTGCTGATGTTCCTGCTGGCCGAACCCCTGCGCAACGCGGGCCGGTTCACCATGGGCGACGCGCTGGCGCGCCGTATGCCGGGGCGGGGCGTACGCATCGCGGCGTGCGCGGTGACACTGGCGGCGCTGCTGCCGCTGATGCTGGTGCAACTGGCGGGGACCGGGCAGTTGCTGGCGTTCATCCTGGGGTTCTCCGGCGACTCCCTCAAGACCGGGTGCATCATCGGGCTGGGCGTGCTGATGATCAGCTACGCGGCGATCGGCGGGATGAAGGGCACCGCGCTCATCCAGATCCTGAAGATGGTGATGCTGCTCGGGTCGGGCGCCGTAATCGCCGTACTGGTGCTGCGGCGCTTCGACTGGGACCCGGGCGCGCTGTTCGACGCGGCGGCCGAGCGCAGCGGGGTCGGCTCGGCGTTCCTGGAGTCGGGCCTTCAGTTCGCGGGCGGGTCGTATCCCCGGCTCGACATGATCAGCTCCCAGTTCGCGGTCGTCCTCGGCGGCGCGGTGCTGCCGCACATCACCATGCGCATGTACACGGCGAGCGGCGCCCGTCAGGTGCGGCGGTCGATGTCCTGGGCGGTGTCGAGCGTGGCGCTGTTCGTGCTGGTGATCACCGTGGTCGGTTTCGGCGCGACGGCGCTGATCGGGCGAGAGGTGATCGCCGGGGCGGACCCGCAGGGCAACACGGCGTATCTGCTGGCGTCCAGGGCCGTCTTCGGCGCCGACGTCTCGACCACGGAGTCCCTCCTCTTCACAGCGGTGACCACGGCCATCTTCCTGACCGTGCTCGCCTCGGTGGCGAGCATGATCCTCTCCTGCGCCAACTCCCTCGCCCATGACGTGTTCGCCACCCGGGTACGGGAGCTGAGCGGCCGTCACGAGATGACGCTGGCGCGGGTGTCGGCGCTGGCGGTGGGCGTCCCGGCGATCGTGCTGGCGACGATGGTCCAGCACCGCAGCCTCCAGCCGCTGGTCACCCTGTCCTTCACCCTGGGCGCCTCGGCCATCGCCCCGGCCCTCGTCTACAGCCTCTTCTGGCGCCGGTACACCCGGGCCGGCCTGCTGTGGACCCTGATCGGCGGCTCGGCGGTCGTGCTGGCGCTGATGCCGGGGACCAACCTGGTCTCCGGCTCACCGGTCTCGGCGTTCCCCGACGCCGACTTCAACTGGTTCCCGTTCACCACGCCCGGACTGGTGTCGATCCCCGCCGGGTTCCTGTTCGGGTGGCTCGGGACGGTCGTGTCGGGGCGGCGGGAGTCCGAGGAGCAGCGGCGGCAGTACGAGGCCGTGGAGGGGTGGATCCTGGCGGGGGCGGTGCGCAGGGGCGCGGATCGGAGTTGATACGGGGGTCGGAGGAACCCGGAGGGCCGTGGGAAGCCGGTGCTCCGGTTCACTCCAGGGCGGCGGCCTGCCCCGTGAGCGCGGAGAGGCTGTTGCGCATCTGGCCGATGTGGGTCCGTACGTCGTCCCACATGTCGCCGTGTTCGCGCAGCACCCGTTCCGTCTCCCGGGCGATCTCCTCCGACTTCTCCCGGGCCTGCGCGAGCAGTTCCGCCGCGCGGGCCTGCGCCTCCTCCTCCAGTTGCCGGGACGAGGCCTCCGCCTGCGCGAACGCCTGCTTCGCCTCGGACAGCGCCGCCTCGGCCCGCGTCCGCCGCTCCTGCTCCGCCGCCTCTTGCGCGGCCAGCCGCTCCTCGGTCTCCCGCTCGAGTCCGGCCCACCGCTCGGCGTGCTCATCGGCCTGCTCGGTGAGCATCCGGGTGGTGCGCTGACGCAGCTCGCGCAGCGCGAGGAGTTCCAGTCCGCGCTCGTCACGCACCGCGCGCCGGGCGGCGACCCGGATCTCGTCCGCCTCGTCGCGCGCCGGGAGCAGCAGCTGATCGACGTAGGTGTCGGCCTCGGCGAGCAGGGCGTCGGCGTGCTCCTGCGCCGCGTCGCGCAGTCCGTTCACCCACGCCTGCACCTCGTCCTTCAGCCGCTGCGCGTCCTGCCGCGCACGCTCGCGCACGGCCTCGGCCTCCTCCTGCGCCATCTCGAAGAGCCGGCGCGCCCCCTCCCCCAGCGACTCGTACGTCTGCGGGGCGAGCTGCGCCACCTCCTCCCGCAGCCGCTCCGCCTCGGCCTCCATCTCCTTGGCCAGCACGGTGAGCCGCGCGGCCCGTTCCCAGGCGGCGTCCCGGTCGCGGAAGAGGGCGTCGACATAGGCGTCGACCTGGTCGGGACGGTAGCCACGCCCTCGTACGACGACGAAGTCGTGGAGCGAGACCGGTGCGCTGCTCATCCTGAGAACCCCTCTCCATCGAACGCCTACGAAAATGATGATTTAGCGCACATCTTGATGTATCGGGTGTAGACGCTCATAACGCGACACTCCGGGCCGAGAAGGCTGAGGAACACAGCACAGGGCACAGGCAGAGGGCATACGAAAGGGCCGGCCCCGGTCGTATCACCGGGAGCCGGCCCCTTCAGGTGCCGTGCCGGGGTGGCGTTACAGCAACCCGTCCCACATCTGCTCCAGCAGCACCGACCACCAGCTCTCCGGCGAACCGAGCGCCGCCGGGTCGAGGGCGGCGAGCTGGGCCTGGAAGTCGACGGTCCAGCGGCCCGCCTGCTCCTGGTTGAGGCCGAAGCGAAGCCGCCACATCCGGCCCAGCAGCGCCAGGCAGCGCTGGAACTCCGGCAGGCCGGTGTTCACGAACTGCGGCGGTACGGGCGCACCGCCCGGGCCGGCCTCCACCGGCACGGCGACGATGTTCGCCGTGCCGTACTGCACACAGACGGCCTTGCCGAAGTCGCTGCCCATGACGAGGTACGACCCCGCGTCCGACGCCGGCTGCACCCCGCGCTCCTGCGCCAGCTCCGCCAGCGTCGGCACGGGCCGCCCCGGCTGGGCCTGCGCCCAGAAGAACGGGCCCATGTCCATCGGCAGACCGCCGACGACCAGGCTGTGCGCCACGACCGGCGGCACGCCCTGCCGGGACACGGCGGCCTGCTCGAACCGGAAGAGACCCGGACCGAACGCCCCCGCCAGCTCCTGCGCCACACCCTCCGGCGGGATCGGCGGCGCCGACTGCACCTGCGGCAGCGGGGCACGCACCGGGCCCGGGCGAGCGGGGCCGTCGGCGACCTCGTGCAACTCGCCCTGGTGGGCGAGCAGTTGCTGCATGCCCTGCTGCCGGCTCGCGTGATCCGTGCCGTACGGCGCGATGGACGTGATGCGGGCCTGCGGCCACTGCTCCCGGATCATCCGCGCACAGTACGCACCCGGCAGCTCGCACGACTCCAACTCGGTGTGCAGCTCCAGCACCTGATCCGGCGGCACGTTCATACCGCGCAACTCGTGGAAGATCTGCCACTCCGGGTGCGGCGTACCCGGCGCGGAACGCCGAATGAGCTGCTGCTCGGACCCGTCCTGAGCACGGTAGCGAAGGACGGCCTGGTAGCCCGGGCCGACGGTGGGCTGGCCGGTGGGTTGCGGGGGGTAGCCGTACGAGGGCTGGGCGGGGCCTTGTTGGGCCGGGTGGGGCGGAGTGGGGTGGCCTGGCTGGGCCGGGGTGGGGTGGCCGGGGGCGGAGTGGCCTGGCTGGGCCGGGGTGGGGTGGCCGGGGGTGGGGTGGCCTGGCTGGCCCGGCCCGGGGTGGCCGTGCTGGTCGGTGCCGGGTTGGCCGGGGCCGGGGTGCCCGGGCGGGGGTGGGACGGCGCCTGGGGGCATGGGCGGCTGGGGGGCGCCGGGCATGCCTGGGGTGGGGGTGCCGGGAGCGCCGGGGGCCGGGGTGCCGGGGGTGCCGGAAGCCGGGGCGCCAGGGGCCGGGGCACCAGAGGCCGGGGCGCCAGAGGCCGGGGCGCCCGGAGTCGACGGAGCACCCGGAGCCGGAGCGGCCGGGGCATGCGGGGCGCCATGTGCGCCGGGAGCGCCGGGAGCGCCGGGAGCGCCGGGAGCGCCGGGAGCGCCGGGAGCGCCGGGAGCGCCGGGAGCGCCGGGAGGCGGCATACCAGGTCCCGCCGGCGGCATGCCGGGGGCGCCTGGGGGCATGCCGGGGCCGCCCGAAGACTGCGGTGCGCCGGGAGCCGGAGCGCCAGGGGCCGGGATGCCCGAAGACTGCGGAGCACCCGGAGCACCCGGAGCCAGCGGAACACCCGGGGCACCCGGAGCCGACGGCGGCGGGGGTACGCCGGGGCCGCCCGCCGGGGGCGCGGCCAGCACGGTCTCCGCGTGGTGCACGGCACCTCCCGAGGAGCCGGGAGCACCCGGGGCACCGGGCGGCTGCGGAGCGCCAGGCATGCCCGGGGCACCCGGAGTACCCGGCGGGTTGGGGAGGCCGGGCGGGTTCGGGGGACCGGGCGGGTTCGGAGTGCCCGGAGCCCCAGGGGCGCCCGAAGCCCCAGGCGCACCCGGAGCCCCAGGGGCGCCCGGAGGGTGCGGCGCGCCGCCCATACCGCTCGGTTCGGCCAGCACGGTCGCGGCGTGGTGCACCCCGCCGGGGGGCGTACCACCGGGCGTACCGGGCGGGTTGGGGGCGCCCGGAGGCTGCGGCGCGCCGGGCATGCCGGGCGCGCCCGGGGCACCGGGCGGCTGCGGAAGCCCAGGCGGGTTCGGCGCACCGGGACCCTGCGGAGCCCCGGGCCCGGCAGTGCCCTCCGGCCCATCGGGCCCGAGCGACGACACAAGCTGCGTAGGCACGTAACCGCCACCCGACGCACCCGAAGCCCCGGGCGCACCCGGAGCCGACGGCGCGCCCGGAGCCGACCGTGCACCCGGCGTCCCCGGCACCCCCGACCGCGCACCCGCCGCACCCGGCGTCCCCGGCACCCCCGGCGGCGGAGGCGGCGCGACCCCGCCCCGTGCCCGAGGGGGCTCCGCCTTGCTAGTCACGGCATCGGCGATGTCCCCGGCGTCCGGCGCGGGCGGCCGCCCCGGCGCCCCGGGAGCGCCCGGAGCCTGCGGCACCCCGGGAGCACCGGCGGGCCCGCCCTGCGGGTAGCCGTAGGAGGGTGCGGGCGGCGGCGTGGCACCAGGGCCCGGCGCGGGAGCCCCCGCCGACGGCGGCGTACCGGGCGCACCCGCGCCCTGCGGGTACCCGTAGGACGGCGCACCCGGCGGCGGAGGCGGCGTCGCCCCACCCGCCCCCTGCGGATACCCATACGAAGGCGCACCCGGCACAGGCAGAGGCGTACTCCCGGGCTCACCCGCCGCACCCGCCGCGTCCTCGTCGTCCACCGCCGGCGACACCGCCGTAGGCGGAAGCTGGCTGCCGCCCGACATCAGCGCCGTCTTGGCGTCCGGCGGCGTACTGTCGTCACCGCTGAGCGGCGGCGCGAACACCGTCTCCGGCAACGGCACGGAACGGTCCTCACCCGCATCGGCGTTGGTGTCCGTCCCCGCCCACGGAGTAGCCCCGTCGGGCACATCAGGCATCCCCGGCGACGAAGCGGCCGAAGACCCGCCCATCACCCCGGAACCACCCACACCCGAGTCGCCCGAGTCACCGAAGTGGCCCGAGTCACCCGAGCCGGACCCGGCCACCCCCACCGGAACCGCACCCTGCGTCTCAGGAAGCCCCCCAGCACCATCGGCGCCCGAACCCGAACCGGAGCCTGCACCCGCCCCGGAGCCCGCACCCGACTCCGAAGCCGACCCCGAACCCACCCCAGAGCCGGAACCCCCACCCCGCCGATCCGGAACCCCCAACTGATTGGCCGCCTCCTGCAACCACTCCGGCGGAGTCAGCAAAAACGACGTCTGGTTCAGGTCCACCCTCGCCGCCGCAGCCGGCGCAGGCTCCGCCGCCGCGTCCGCACGGCCGTACTCCTCCTCGTACCGGCGAATCACCTCACCCACCGGCAGCGCGGGCCACAGCGTGGCCTCCCCGCTGTCCCGGGCGATCACCAGCCGCTGGGCACCGCCGTCCGAACTCGGCCCGTCCGCGCGGTCCTCCGCCCACACCACGAACCCGCGCTCGAACTCCCGCACCCGCACCTCACGATGCTGGTACGCCGGCAGGTCCCCGTTGATCCACTCCTCGGCGCGCTCCTGCGCCTGTGCGAACGTCACCATCGCGAAGCTCACTCCCCCACAGCCGCGGCCGCGACAGGCACCACACGCGCGAACCCACCGTCCACCATCAGATTCGCCACCGTCTCCAACTCCGGCGGAGAACCCGCCAGCCGGGACAGAAACGCATCGAAGTCCTCACCGCACGGCAGCAACAACCGCTCCACACGCTCAGCCGGTGACCACGCCGGATCCACATCCCGCGCGTCGTCGTACGCGCAGAACCACACCGAACCGAGCCGCTCGCCCTTCACCTTCAAGGCCAGCAACCCGCCCTGCACAAACCCAACACCCAGATAGTCCTTGGTCAGATGGTCCCGCAGGCACTTGTTGACATAGACCAGGTCATTGACCGCCGCCTCGTCCCGCACCGTGAACAACGGCTGGTCGACCAGCAGCCCCAACTCCGCGTCCAGCGCGGTCCCCACGGGCGCACACCCGCCCGCCGCCTTCAGAAACGACCGATACGCACCCGGCAACCGATACCCGAGATCCTCCTCGACCCCCAGCACCTGCGACTCCGTCACGGCCACACCCGACTTCGGCAGCCGGAAGTGCGCCGGCCGCGTGTCCTGCAACGGCCGCGTGCCCCGCTTGTTCTGATCCACCGCCGACGTCGCGATCCCACCGTGATGCCTCAGCAGCGCCTTCACCTCGACCGGAACCAACTCCAGCCGCCGCGCGCCCACCACGTGATGCCAGGTCCAGCCGTGCGGAGTCGCCACCGCCGGCACCGTGTCCCACAACTCGTGCCCCGACGCCGCCAGCGCCGCGTTCGCCGACACATAGTCCGTCAGCCGCAACTCGTCGACACCGAAACCCTCCGGCGGCTCCGCGATCTGAGCCGCCGCGCGCGCATACGGCGAGAAGTCGGGGTAACCACGCTCGTCGACCCGTACTCCTCTCGGGTGACGCGACGCCCGTACCGGATCCGGGAAATGCACGACCTGCCCGGCGTAGGCCGCGTTCGGCGGCGCGGCTTGTCCCCCGGCCTGGCGGCCGGGAGGTGCCCCCAGCCCGAGCCGACCTGTCGTCATGGCGGTTGCCCCCTGCGGCGTTCTGATACGCGCCGCCACGACCACTCTCGGTCACAACGCCACGTATCGACTGTCTCGTCTGCGTCCACGCGTCACCGCATGGAAAGCGGTGCCGACAGCCTATGCGGTACGACGACACCGGTCACCGGCGCCGGTCACGACCCCCTCCGCTTCCGTGACCAGCCGTCACCCCACCGTGACAGCCAGCCCAAACCCGGGCGTGTCGCGTCGCCCCAGCTTCCGCACCCGCCACGGCATTTGGCACTCTGTGACGTCCGAGAGCATGCACGGGGGATGCTCGGGAGGGGATGATGATCATGAACGTGACGCAGACAGGGCCGCACCACCCGAGGTCCGGCGACCCCCGAATCGGCTGGAGCGCCACCGAAACCCCGCACGCGCCCACCCTCCACCACCGCCGCGACGGCATACTCCCCACCGTCGCCGCCGCCCTCTCCGTCCGCGGCGCCACCCTCACCGGCACCGCCGCCCGCGGCGACCAGCCCCCCGAGCTGCACCACCTCGTACAGGACTTCCTCGACACCCTCACCAGCGCCCAACGCGACCGCTTCACCGGCCGCTGCGCCGAGACCATCCTCATCTCACGCCACATCACCGCCGCCGACACCGCCCGCAGCAAACGCGCCGCCCGCAAACCCATGACCAACGGCGAAGCCCGCAAAGCCCTCAAACAGGCCAAACTCACCGCCCGCCGCATCCGCGAGGACGGCGACCCCCTGCACGGCAGCTTCGCCGCCCCCTGCCGCGCCTGCACCGCCCTCAGCGCCCACTTCGGCGTCCGCATCGTCGACCCGACGGCGACGGGCGGCTGACCCACCGCAACCACCAGATCCACCGGATCCACCAGATCCACCAGTACGACCGCACCCAGCCGGGCGGCCAGGCGCAGCCACGAACCCGGCGCACTCGACGATCGAAGGGCAGATGCACACCGACCGCACCTCAACCACCCGCTTCCCCGTCCCCGTCGACGCCGCCCTGCGCGCCGCCGGCTGGCAACCCGGACGCTGGGACATCAAACAGGCCGAAGTCTGGGCCGACAGCCTGCGCGAACACACCTCACCCGCCGGCCACCGGCACACCGTCTTCCCCGCCGCCGTCGAGGCCTGGGCCGAGTTCGGCGGCCTGCACATCACACCCACCGGCCCCGGCCGCCAGGTCGCCCCCGCCAACCTCCACTTCGACCCGCTCCACGGCCTCCACATGGCCCGCACCCTCGGAGACCTCGGCCGCGCCCTCGACACCGAGGTCTGCCCCCTCGGCGCCGAGACCGACAGCCAGGCCCTCCTCGCCATCGACACCGACGGCCGCGTCTACGTCCTCGACCACACCGGCGACTGGTACCTCGGACCCGACATCGACCAAGCCCTCGCCGGCCTCGTCGGAGGCATAGAACCGGTACGGCTCACCGCGGGCTGAACCCGGCCACCGGCCCGGCCCGGCTCACGCCGACGGAATCACCGCCGACACCCGAAAACCCCCCGCATCCGTCGGCCCGGACACAAACACCCCGCCCAGCGCGACGACCCGCTCCTTCATCCCCACCAGCCCGTTGCCCCCCGACGGCAACCGAGCCGACGACGCCGACGACAACTCCGGCGGCGGCTCGTTCTCCACCTGCATCGCGATCTCCGACACCCGATGCGCCAGCCGCACATGCGTCTTCGCACCCGCCGCATGCTTGTGGACGTTCGTCAGCGCCTCCTGCACCACCCGATACGCCGTCTGCTCGATCTCCGGCGCATACGCCCGCGTCTCACCGTCCACGGACAGATCCACGGCCATCCCCGTGGCGGCCGACTGCTCGATCAACTCGTCCAACTCCGACAGACAGGGCCCCTCGGCACCTCTCTCATCACCACCGGACCGCTCCCGATCGGCAGCGGCAGCGGCGGCAGCCCCCACCGCGGCAAGCGGCACGACGGCCCGCTGGGCCTTCTCCGCACCCGCACCCCCACTGCGCAGCACCCCGAGCATCTCCCGCAACTCGGTCAGCGCCTGCCGGCCCATGTCCCCCACCAGCGCGGCATTCTTCACGGCCTTCTCGGGATCCTTCCGAGCCACCGCCTGCAACGCGGCCGCATGCACCACCATCAGACTCACCCGATGCGCGACGACGTCATGCATCTCCCGCGCGATCCGCGTCCGCTCCTCACCCCGCGCCCACTCGGCCCGCTCCTCCGCCCGCTCCGCGAGCAACTGCAACTCCCGCTCCAGGCTGTCCGCGCGCTCCCGCAAGCTCTCCATCAGCCGCCGCCTGGCCCCCACGTACAAACCAAGGAGAAGCGGAGGCGCGGTCACGCCCAGCGCGGTGGTGAGCGACGCGAACGGCACCACCCAGTCCCCGAAACTCAGCTCACCCCGGTCCACGCCCTGCCGCATCCACACGAACATCACGATCAACGTGCCGACGAACGACATCCCCGCCAACGACGCGATGATCCGCCTCGGCAACTCGGAAGCGGCGAGCGTGTACAACCCGACGATGCCCAGCAGGAACCCCATCTGCGCGGGCAGCACGGCGATGAACACGAGGACGACGGCGATGGGCCAACGCCGCCGCAGCACCAGCACCGACCCCGCGAGCACCCCGAACACGACCCCCGCGGCCAGCGGAATCCCGGCGTCCCGCGCGAACCGAACCCCCTCGAAACCGCACTCCACCGCGGACACGACGCCCAAACCGACGTCCAGCACCGCACTGCGCACCCGGCCCCACCACCACGGCCCCACCCCCGGCTGCGGGACCTCGGCGCGCTCTTCCCCCGTCGTGGTCATGCCTCCAGCCTACGGGCGCGCGGCGGTGGTTTTCTGGTGAGTTTTGCGGACTGGCCTACACCACAGTCCGTGACCGAACGAAAGCGAAACCGCCCGATATCCCTCGAACTGCTGAATCGCTCACCGTTCGACCTCGGAAGCGATCATTCCGCCCGGACGGTATGCCCATGGCACATCCACAGGGCAAATACGCCGACTTCGAGGGGCTGCGGGAACAGGCGGTGGCGCTGCGACGGCGGGGCTACAGCCTTCGGCAGATCCGCGACGAACTTCAGGTCCACAACAAGGAGATCCTCCAACGCCTCGTTGAGGGCGAGCCGCCGCCGGATTGGACGAAGCGCCCACGAGCGAAGGACGACCTGCGCGAGCGGGCACGGGAGCTGCGAAGGCAGGGCTGGACGTACAACCAGATCCAGGCCGAGCTGGGCTGTTCGAAGAGCTCGGTGTCTCTCTGGGTTCGAGATCTGCCGACCCCCGAACCCAAGTGCACACCAGAGGAACAACGCGCACGCATGAACGCGGGACTGGCACGGCTGCGCGCCACGCAGGATCAAGAGCGCCGCGCGACCAAGCTGGCTGCAGCAGAAGCCGTGGGCGAGCTTTCAGACCGCGAGCTGTTCATCATGGGCGTGGCCCTCTATTGGGCCGAGGGCACAAAGGACAAGCCGCACGCCCGCCGCGAGAGCGTGGAGTTCGTCAACAGCGATCCCGGAATGATCTCCGTCTTCCTCGCCTGGCTGCGGCTCCTTGAGGTGGGGCGTGATCGCTTGCGCTGCCGCGTCATGATCCACGAGTCCGCAGACGTCGAGGCGGCGGAGCAGTACTGGGCCGACTTCGTCGGCATCGACCGGTCAGCCCTAGGCAAGACAACGCTCAAGAAGCACAATCCGACAACCGTGCGCAAGAACACCGGAGCCAGCTATCGAGGGTGCCTCTGCATCAAGGTGCGGCAAGGAGCTGATCTGTACCGTCGCATCGAGGGCGCCTGGTACGGCATAGTAGGAGCTGTCCGTCCGGGCGATCTATCGAACCGGACATAGCGGCCATCCCGGGTCGTCTAAGGGCAAGACGGTGTCTTTTGGTGTCACTTATGGGGGTTCGAGTCCTCCCCCGGGAGCCCAGCCTGAGCGGGCCCTGGCAACGAGCCGGGGCCCGCTCCCATATCCCCCACGAAACACCCCGGTATCCTGCGGATGTCACCCCACCCCGCCACATCCGAAGGGCAAACCGTGAGCGCCATTCGCCCGGCAGCCGTCGTCGTTCTCGCAGCGGGTGAGGGCACCCGTATGAAGTCGGCCACACCCAAGGTCCTGCACGAGATCTGTGGACGCAGCCTCGTAGGGCACGTGCTCGCCGCCGCGCGTGAGTTGGACCCCGAGCATCTCGTCGTCGTGGTCGGCCACGCCCGTGAGAAGGTCACCGCGCACCTCGGCGAGATCGACCCCGACGTCCGCACCGCAGTGCAGGCCGAGCAGAACGGCACCGGGCACGCCGTAAGGATGGCTCTCGAAGAGCTCGGCGGCGGAGTCGACGGGACCGTTGTCGTCGTCTGCGGCGACACTCCCCTCCTCACCGGCGAGACCCTCACCCACCTCACCGCCACCCACTCCACCGACGGCAACGCCGTGACCGTGCTGACCGCCGAGGTGCCGGATGCGACCGGGTACGGCCGGATCGTGCGCGACGGTGTTTCCGGTGCCGTGACCGCGATCGTCGAGCACAAGGACGCGAGTGAGTCGCAGCGGGCGATCCGGGAGATCAACTCGGGTGTCTTCGCCTTCGACGGGCAGCTCCTCGCCGATGCTCTCGGCAAGGTGCGTACCGACAACAGTCAGGGGGAGGAATACCTGACCGATGTGCTCGGCATTCTGCGCGAGGCGGGGCATCGGGTCGGGGCTTCCGTCGCCGGCGATCACCGTGAGATCGCGGGGATCAACAACCGGGTGCAGCTCGCCGAGGCGCGGCGGATTCTCAACGACCGGTTGCTGACCGCCGCCATGCTGGCCGGTGTCACGGTCGTCGACCCCGCGACGACCTGGATCGATGTGACCGTCACCTTCGAGCAGGATGCGATCGTGCAGCCGGGCACGCAGTTGCAGGGTTCCACTCATCTCGGCGAGGGCGCGGAGGTGGGTCCCAACAGCCGTCTGAGGGACACGCGTGTCGACGCCGGCGCTCGCGTCGACAACACCGTGGCCGTCAGCTCTCACGTCGGACCCAACGCGAGTGTGGGGCCGTATGCCTATCTGCGGCCCGGGACGCGGCTGGGCGCCAAGGGCAAGATCGGTACCTATGTCGAGACGAAGAACGCCTCGATCGGTGAGGGGTCGAAGGTCCCGCATCTGTCGTATGTCGGTGACGCGACGATCGGTGAGTACACCAACATCGGTGCCGCCAGTGTCTTCGTGAACTATGACGGGCAGGACAAACACCACACGACGGTGGGCTCGCACTGTCGTACCGGCTCGGACAACATGTTTGTGGCTCCGGTCACGGTCGGGGATGGTGCGTACACCGCTGCCGGGTCTGTGATCACGAAGGATGTGCCGCCCGGTTCGCTGGCCGTGGCCCGTGGTCAGCAGCGGAATATCGAGGGTTGGGTGGCTCGTAAGCGTCCGGGCAGTGCTGCCGCGAAGGCGGCGGAGGCTGCTTTGCGGCAGGTCGAGAGCGAGGACTGACCGGAAACGGGCGCGTCAAACACGGCGTACCGTGATAAGTGCAACCCGCACGCCACCAGCTCGACACCCAGCTGAGACACCTCTGAGGAGACAGTGCTGTGACCGGGATCAAGACGACCGGCGAGAAGAAGTTGATGTTCTTCTCCGGCCGCGCCCACCCCGAGCTTGCCGAGGAGGTCGCCCACGAGCTGGGTGTCGGGGTTGTCCCGACGAAGGCCTTCGACTTCGCCAACGGTGAGATCTACGTCCGTTACCAGGAGTCGGCGCGTGGCGCGGACTGCTTTGTGATCCAGAGCCACACGGCTCCGATCAATCAGTGGATCATGGAGCAGTTGATCATGATCGATGCGTTGAAGCGTGCGTCGGCTCGCTCCATCACGGTCATTGTGCCGTTCTACGGTTACGCGCGGCAGGACAAGAAGCACCGGGGGCGTGAACCGATCTCGGCGCGTCTGATCGCGGATCTGATGAAGACGGCGGGTGCGGACCGGATCCTGACCGTGGATCTGCACACCGACCAGATTCAGGGCTTCTTCGACGGGCCCGTCGACCACCTCTTCGCGCTCCCCCTCCTCGCGGACTACGTGGGCGACAAGGTGGACAAGGAGAAGCTGACGGTCGTGTCCCCGGACGCGGGGCGTGTGCGGGTGGCTGACCGTTGGTGTGACCGGCTGGGCGCTCCTCTCGCCATCGTGCACAAGCGGCGTGACAAGGACGTGGCGAATCAGGTGACCGTCCACGAGGTCGTGGGTGAGGTCAGGGGCCGGGTGTGTGTGCTGGTCGATGACATGATCGACACGGGTGGCACGATCTGTGCGGCGGCTGACGCGCTGTTCGCGCACGGTGCGGAGGACGTCATCGTGACGGCCACGCACGGTGTGCTCTCCGGCCCTGCCGCGGACCGGTTGAAGAACTCGCGGGTGAGTGAGTTCGTGTTCACGAACACGCTGCCGACGCCGGGTGAGCTGAGCCGGGATCTGGACAAGTTGACGGTGCTGTCGATCGCGCCGACGATCGCGTCGGCGGTGCGTGAGGTGTTCGAGGACGGTTCGGTGACGAGCCTGTTCGACGAGCAGTAGAGATCGTTTTGGGTGCGGCCTCCTGGTCCGAGTAGACTGTTTCAGTTGCTCGGCGAGGGAGGCCGTTCCCGTTTTTCGTGGGATGCGGTGGTCCGTTATCGACGCGCTCTTC
Organism: Streptomyces sp. UG1; assembly: GCF_049974585.1. Lineage (NCBI taxonomy): Bacteria > Bacillati > Actinomycetota > Actinomycetes > Kitasatosporales > Streptomycetaceae > Streptomyces > Streptomyces sp. UG1. Next base: position 23,928 of record NZ_JBNGGG010000017.1, read on the forward strand.
GTAGCAGGCCGTTCGTGGCCGGGTGACCACGTCCGTTCCTAGTTTCTGCGAGGAGTGATCCGTATGTCCGAGGTGAAGATCTCTGCCGAGACCCGTACCGAGTTCGGTAAGGGTGCGGCCCGTCGTATCCGTCGTGACGCGAAGGTTCCCGGTGTGCTGTACGGCCACGGTGCGGACCCGCTGCACCTGACGCTTCCGGGCCATGACCTGCTGCTGGCGCTGCGTACGCCGAACGTCCTGATCTCGCTGGACATCGACGGCAAGACGAACGAGCTGGCGATTCCGAAGGCTGTGCAGCGTGACCCGCTGAAGGGTTTCCTGGAGCACGTCGACCTGCTGCTGGTCAAGCGTGGCGAGAAGGTCAACGTCGAGATCCCGGTGCACACCGAGGGTGAGCTGGCGGCGGGTGGCAACCTGCTGGAGCACGTCCTGAACGCGCTGCCGGTGGAGGCCGAGGCCACGCACATCCCCGAGTCCGTCACGGTGTCCGTGGAGGGTCTGGCGGCCGGTGCCTCCGTCCTGGCCAAGGACATCACCCTGCCGAAGGGCACCACGCTGGCGGTCGAGGAGGACGCGGTGGTCCTCCAGGTGCTGGCCGCGCAGGCCGAGGAGGCCCCGGAGGGCGAGGCGGCCGAGGGCGAAGAGGCTGCCGAGGCCTGATCCTCGCCGGCCGTTTTCGACGGTTCGTCGGCCGCTGTTCCCGTGCGGGGCAGCGGCCGACGCGTATCAAGGGAGACAGGGACGTGACGGGCGACGCCAATGCCCCGTGGTTGATCGTGGGTCTGGGCAATCCTGGGCCGGAGTACGCCATGAACCGGCACAACGTCGGGTTCATGGTGGCCGATCTGCTGGCCGGGCGGATCGGGGGGCGGTTCAAGCGGGCGGGCCGGGCGCAGGCGCAGGTGGTGGAGGGCCGTATCGGTCCGCCGGGGCCGGCGAACCGGCGGGTGGTTCTCGCGAAGCCGATGTCGTACATGAATCTGTCGGGTGGGCCGGTGAGCGCCCTGCGTGATTTCTACAAGGTGCCGGTCGCGAACATCGTCGCCGTCCATGACGAGTTGGACATCGACTACGGCACGCTGCGGCTGAAGCTCGGTGGTGGGGACAACGGGCACAACGGGCTGAAGTCGATGACGAAGGCGATGGGTGCGGACTATCACCGGGTGCGGTTCGGTATCGGGCGTCCTCCGGGTCGTATGCAGGTCGCGGATTTCGTGTTGAAGGACTTCTCGTCGGCGGAGCGCAAGGAGCTGGACTACTTCGTGGACCGTGCGGCGGATGCGGTGGAGTGTCTGGTGATCGAGGGCTTGGAGCGGGCGCAAAGCACGTACAACTCCTGACTTGTCCGGCTGTCGGGCCGGGCCGAGGTTGACCGGTCGCAGGGGCATGGCCAAGGATCGCGGCCATGCCTTCTGCCGTTGTTTCCAGTCAGGGCGCGGTCGCGGCGCTGCGGTTCGGGCGGGTCGCGGCGATGGGTACGGTCGCGGTGCTGATCCTGATCGCGGGTGTGTGGGCCTCGTGGGGCACCGCTCATCATGTGATGCTCACGAAGGGCCGGGAGAGCGGCACGATCAAGGTGACGCGTTGTGGTGCGGACACGTGCAGCGGCCCGTATACGCCGGTCTCGGAGGGTTCGCGGGCGCGGGAGTCGGTCGTCATCGACAAGAGCGTGGCCGTGCGCAAGGGGCAGACGTACACGGTCGTGGTCAAGCCGGGCAGTGACGATGTCGTGCGGTCGGGGCCCGCGGGTGTGCTGTATGCGTGGGTTCCGATGGGTGGAGCGCTGTTGCTGGCGTCGGTCGTGGTGGCGGGCGGGTTGCGGCGGTCGCGGCTTGCGTGGGTGCTGGCGGGATCGGGGGTCGCGTTGCTGACGGCGGCATTCGTGACCGTCTGAGGTGTGTGCCGTTCTCCATGTCTGTGGAGGATGGGAGTGTTGTCGGTTCGTGATTGACCTGAGGTCAGTGCGGGCTGGATGCTTAGCCGCCCCCTCCACATCTTCCCGTTCCTTCACGAAGATGGACTACTGCCTCATGCGTACCCTCAACCGCGTCGGCGCCCTGTCCGCCGTCGCCGCGGCCGCCGTTATCTGTGCCCCGGCCGCCGCTCACGCCACCGCTCCGGGTGACAACGGCACCGTCAAGATTCATGACGCCTCCACCGGCGAGGAGTTGCGCCGCAACGAGCCGCACGTGTGTGAGTTCTATCTGGACGCGTTCGGGTTCGACAGCGTCCAGAAGGTCTCGTGGCACATCGAGGCCTGGGCCCCGACGGCCGATGTCAAGGGCGAGACCGTGAAGTCCGGCGCGATCACGCTGGACGGCGAGGGTCACGGCCGTACCGAGGACATGACGCTGGCCGACGGGCACTACAAGCTGTTCTGGAACTTCGAGGGCGAGAAGGGGTCCGCGAAGCACAAGGTGTTCTGGACGGACTGTGAGGACGAGGAGGAGGGCGGCGGTACGGCCACGCCGTCGGCCTCCGAGTCGCAGGCGCCGGGTGAGCCGACCGACGAGCCGACGGACGAGCCGTCCTCGAGCCCGTCCACGTCCGCCGGTGCCGCCCCGTCGTCGTCCCCGTCGGCGCAGGGCGGCGTGGAGGGTGATCTCGCCGAGACCGGCAATGGTGCCCCGGTGGGTCTGCTGTCCGCGGCCGCCCTGGCGCTGCTGGGTGTGGGTGGCTATCTGGCGTTCCGGCGTCGTAGCGCCGCCTGACGCGAGCGGCTGACATGAGCGGTGCCCCCGTGCTTCGTAGCCTTCGTACGAAGCACGGGGGCACCGTTCGTGTGCGGGGCGCTCAGCCGGTGTTGCGCAGGCCTGCGGCCACGCCGTTGACGGTGAGGAGCAGGGCGCGGGAGAGCAGCGGGTCGGGCTCGGCGCCGGCAGCCGCGGCGTCGCGCTGGCGCTTGAGCAGGGTGACCTGGAGGTAGGAGATGGGGTCCAGGTAGGCGTCGCGGATGGCGAAGGTCTGCTTCAGGACCGGCGCCGCGTCGAGGAGTTCCTTCTCGCCGGTCACCTTCAGGACTTCCGCGACGGTGAGTTCGTGTTCGGCGCGGATGGTGTCGAAGACGTGCTTGAGTTCGTCCGGCACGAGGGTGTCGACGTAGTGCGTGGCGATCCGCAGGTCGGTCTTGGCGAGGGTCATCTCGACGTTGGAGATGAAGTTGCGGAAGAAGTGCCACTGTTCGTGCATCTCGTCGAGCACGGTGTCCAGGCCGGCCTCGCGCAGCGCCTTGAGGCCGGAGCCGACGCCGAACCAGCCGGGCACGATCTGCCGGGACTGGGTCCAGCCGAACACCCAGGGGATGGCCCGCAGTCCGTCCAGGCCCGCTCCCGAGTCCGGCCTGCGTGAAGGCCGGGACCCGAGGTGGAGGTCGGCGAGCTGGTCGACGGGGGTGGAGGCGAAGAAGTAGGCGGGCAGGTCGGGGTCCTCGACGAGCCGACGGTAGGCGGCGTGGGCGGCGTCGCTGACGACGTCCATGGCGGCGTCCCAGCGGGCCAGGGCCTCTTCGGGCTGGCGGGGGGCGGTGTGCAGGGCGGAGGCCTGGAGGGTGGCCGCGACGGTCAGCTCCAGGTTCTCGCGGGCGAGCGAGGGCACGAGGTACTTGTCGGAGATGACCTCGCCCTGCTCGGTGACCTTGATCTCGCCCTCCAGGGTGCCCCAGGGCTGGGCGAGGATGGCGTCGTGGGAGGGGCCGCCGCCGCGGCCGACGGTGCCGCCGCGGCCGTGGAACAGCCTCAGCCGCACCCCGTAGCGGTGGGCGACGTCGCGCAGGCGGCGCTGGGCGCGGTGGATCTCCCACTGGCTGGTGGTGATGCCGCCGAACTTGGAGGAGTCGGAGTAGCCGAGCATGACCTCCTGGACGTCGCCGCGCAGGGCCACGAGCCTGCGGTAGGACGGGTCGGAGAGCATGTCCTCCAGGATGGTGTCGGCGGCCTTGAGCTCGTCGGTGGTCTCCAGGAGCGGCACGATGCCGATCCTGGCCCAGCCGGCGTGCAGGTCGATCAGGCCGGCTTCGCGGGCGAGCACGGTCGCGGCGAAGACGTCGTCGGCGCCCTGGCACATGGAGATGATGTACGACTCGATGACCTCGGGTCCGAAGACCTCCAGGGCCTTCTTGACGGTCTGGAACACGCCGAGGGTCTTCTCGCCGGCCGCGTCGACGGGTGCCGGGGTGGGGGCGAGGGGGCGGCGGGAGCGCAGTTCCTTGGCGAGCAGCTTGGCGCGGTAGTCGCGGGGCATGTCGGCGTAGCGCCAGGACTCCTCGCCGAGCCGGTCGAAGAGCTGGCCGAGGGCGTGGTGGTGGGCGTCGGCGTGCTCGCGTACGTCCATGGTGGCGAGCTGGAGGCCGAACGCGGACAGCGTGCGGATCGTGCGGTTCATGCGGCCGTCGGCGAACAGGCCGCCGCGGTGTTCCCTGAGCGAGGTCTGGATCAGGGTGAGGTCGTGCAGCAGCTCGCCGGTGCCGAGGTAGTCGCGGCCGGCCTCGTGCGGGATGCCCTTGGCCAGGCGTGTCTTGGTGTTCTCCAGCTTCTGCCGGATACAGGTGGCCTTGAGCCGGTAGGGCTCCTCGGCGTTGAGGCGCTTGTAGCGGGGGCTGATCTCGGGGAGGGCTTCGAGGTCGGCCTTCAGCGACTCCAGGAGCTCCTCCGTCGCGCCGGTGTAGCGGATGGAGTTGGACAGGAAGCCGCGCAGCTCGTCGATCATCTCCAGGGCGTCGTTGATGCCGTGCTCGTGCTGGAGGATGAGGACGTCCCAGGTCACCTGGGGCGTGACGTTGGGGTTGCCGTCGCGGTCGCCGCCGATCCAGGTGCCGAAGGTGAGGGGGCGGGTGGTGTCGGGGAGCTTGTGGCCGACGCGCTCCAGTTCCGCGGTGAGGTCTTCGAGGACGTCGCCGACGGCGCCGGCGTGGAGTTCGTCGAGGTAGTAGATGGCGTTGCGGGCCTCGTCGGCGGGCTCGGGGCGGACCACCCGAAGCTCATCTGTCTGCCAGACGAGGTCGATGTTCTCGGCCAGTCGGGTGTCGTTCCGGCGGCGGTCCCCGTCGAGGACGGGGGTCTCCAGGAGGGCGGCGACGCGCCGGAGCTTGTTGAGGACGCTGCGGCGTGCGGCCTCGGTGGGGTGGGCGGTGAACACCGGGCGGACGTTGAGGTGCTCGACCGTCTGGCGCAGGTGCTCGGGGTCGGCGTCCTTGAGGCGGTCGGCCGTACGGGCGAGGAGACCGCCTTCGGCGGCGCGCCGGGCGCGCAGCTCGCGGCCGCGGTGGACCTGCTCGGTGACGTTGGCCAGGTGGAAGTAGGTGGAGAAGGCGCGGACCAGCTTGGCCGCGGTGTCCAGCTCGGTGCCGCGCAGCAGCTCGGCGGCGGCTTCGCCGTCCTCTCGGGTGAGACGGCGGACCTTCTCGACGAGCTCCAGCAGCTCGGGTCCTTCCTGGCGGACGAGGGTCTCGCCCAGGAGGTCACCCAGTCGGCGGATGTCGGCGCGCAGCTCGCTGCTGGTCGTCGTCTGGTCGTCGGCACTGCTCACAGGTGCGGCTCCTTGCAGTGTTGAAGCTCGTCCGGGAGGGTACCCGGCGCAGGTGCCGCGCGGTGGGGTGCCGCATACGGCTCCTGACATCCGGGAAGAAATCAGAGCGGACCGCGCTGTCCGACCGACTCCAAGGATAGGTGTCCATGCGGACGCGCAGACTCTCGGGCTCTTGCCGCCGTGCGCCGCACTGCCATACTTACGATGCCGTAGGTTACGGAACCGTAGGGATCGTTGTAACGGAACCTGGGAACAGTTCCCGCAGCCCGGCACCTGCTGTCTCAACCCTCGACCCCACAGGGGACGCCCCTATGACCACGAGTTCCGATGTGATCGAAGACGCCCCGAAGGCGAACGACGACACCCCGACCGACTCCGCCACGCTGGGTGGCGAGAGGAAGCGTTCGATCGAGCAGGTCGCGCTCCTTCTCTTCATCACCGTTCCCTTCCTCGCGCTCGTCGCGGCGGTGCCGCTGGCCTGGGGCTGGGGAGTGAGCTGGCTCGACCTGGGCCTGATGGTCTTCTTCTACTTCCTGGGCTGCCACGGCATCACGATCGGCTTCCACCGCTACTTCACCCATGGTTCGTTCAAGGCCAAGCGGCCCCTGCGGATCGCGCTGGCGATCGCGGGCTCCCTGGCGGTCGAGGGTCCGATCGTGCGCTGGGTGGCCGACCACCGCAAGCACCACAAGTTCTCCGACGCGGAGGGCGACCCGCACTCTCCATGGCGGTTCGGCGAGACCGTCCCGGCCCTGATGAAGGGCCTGTGGTGGGCGCATATCGGCTGGATGTTCGACGAGGAGCAGACGCCGCAGGACAAGTACGCGCCGGATCTGATCAAGGACCCGGCGATCCGTGCGATCTCCCGCCAGTTCATCTACTGGACGGCGCTGTCGCTGGCGCTGCCGGCGCTGATCGGCGGCCTGGTGACGATGTCCTGGTGGGGCGCGTTCACGGGCTTCTTCTGGGGCTCGCTGGTCCGGGTGGCCCTGCTGCACCACGTCACCTGGTCGATCAACTCGATCTGCCACGCGGTGGGCAAGCGGCCGTTCAAGTCGCGTGATCGTTCGGGCAACGTGTGGTGGCTGGCCGTGCTGTCGTGCGGCGAGTCCTGGCACAACCTGCACCACGCCGACCCGACGTCCGCGCGGCACGGTGTGGAGCGCGGCCAGATCGACTCCTCGGCCCGTCTGATCCGCTGGTTCGAGATGCTCGGCTGGGCGTACGACGTGCGCTGGCCGTCACGCTCGCGTATCGATTCACGCCGCAACACCGGGGAAGACGGCTCCCGGCGCCGGAAGGAACCCGTAGAGGCGGCATGATTGACGCCGTGGCGACCGACTCCAGCAGTACCCCCGGCAATGAGAAGCAGCGGCGGACCCGCCGTACCCGGATGACCGGTGCGGAGCGCCGCCAGCAGTTGCTGGAGATCGGTCGCACCCTGTTCGCCGCGAAGGGGTTCGAGGGCACGTCGGTGGAGGAGATCGCCGCGAAGGCGGGCGTCTCGAAGCCGGTGGTCTACGAGCACTTCGGCGGCAAGGAGGGCCTGTACGCGGTGGTGGTGGACCGCGAGATGCGGCGCCTGCTGGACATGGTGACCAGCTCGCTGACCGCCGGCCACCCCCGCGAGCTGTGCGAGCAGGCGGCCTTCGCGCTGCTGGACTACATCGAGGAGTACACGGACGGCTTCCGCATCCTGGTCCGTGACTCGCCCATCCCCCAGTCGACGGGGTCCTTCGCCTCGCTGATCTCGGACATCGCCACCCAGGTGGAGGACATCCTGGGCCGCGAGTTCAAGAGCCGCGGCTTCGACCCCAAGCTGGCCCCGCTGTACGCGCAGGCCCTGGTCGGGATGGTCGCCCTGACCGGCCAGTGGTGGCTGGACGTGCGCCGCCCGAAGAAGGCGGAGGTCGCCGCGCACCTGGTGAACCTGGCCTGGCACGGGCTGGACGGCCTGGAGGCGAAGCCGCACCTGATAGGGCGCCGGAAGAGCTGACCCGCGCCCCGTGTCGACGGTTCCTCGGTGCCGACGCGCTCAGCCCTTGAAGGTGTCCTTGCCCTTCTCCTTCGCCTGGCGTGCGTGGCCCTTCTTCTGCTCGGCCTTGCCCTCGGCGGTCATCCGCTCATTGCCGACCACGCGGCCCATCGCTTCCTTGGCCTTGCCCTTGAGCTGTTCCTTCTTGCCCCTGGCCTTCTCTTCCTTCGCCACGTCCCTCACTCCTCGCAAGGTTGACGTCGGTGTCATTCAGCGAGTGACCAGTGCGCCGCCGGCTCAAACAGTGGTGCGGGGCTCCTCGGTCACCGCCTCCAGGAACTCCAGCCGGTTTCCCACGGGGTCGCAGGAGTAGAACCTCTTGTGCCCCGGCAGCTTCTCGTCCCATTCCACTCGCGTTCCATGGGCCTGCAGCCGGGCGCCGTACTGCTCGATCCCGGTGACCCGCAGCCCGGGGTGGGCCTTTTTCGCGGGCCGGAAGTCCTCCTCGATGCCGAGGTGCAGTTGCACGGGCCCCGACTGGAACCAGCAGCCCCGCGCCCGGCCAGTGCGGGCGGCTTGGGGATCTCGGTCATGCCGAGGACGCCCACGTAGTACGTCCGCAGCCGCTCCTGCGAGCCGGGCGGGGCCGCGAGCTGGACATGGTCGACGGCGGTGATCATCACGCCTCCTTGCGGGCCACGGCGAAGATCCGGCGGAACGGGAAGGGCGTGCCGTGCGGGCCGGGCGGGTAGGCCGCGCGCAGGGCGTCGCGGTAGTCGGCGAGGAAGGCGTCCCGCGCCTCGGGGGTGTCGGCGAGGGCGGTGAGGACCGGGCGCAGGCCCGTGCCCTTCACCCAGTCCAGCACCGGGTCCTCGCCGGTCAGGAGATGGACGTACGTCGTCTCCCAGACGTCCGCCGAGCAGCCCAGGCCGGTCAGCCCGGTCAGGTAGTCCCGCGGGGCGAGCACGGCGTCCTGGTGGCGCAGGGTGTCGGCGAGGCCGTAGCGGGGCGCGAGGTCGCGCATCAGGCGGTGGCTCGGGGCGTCGAAGTTGCCGGGGACCTGGAAGGCGAAGGTGCCGCCGGGCCTGAGGCCCCGCACCCAGTTCGCGAACCGGTCCGCGTGCCCCGGCACCCACTGCAGGGTGGCGTTGCTGACGATCAGGTCGTACGGCTCCTCGGGCGTCCAGGTCCGTACGTCGGCGCGGGCGAAGCCGAGGCGCCCGCCGCCCGCGGTCGGCCCCTCGTGCTCGACGTGGGCCCGGTCGAGCATCTCCGCGGAGTTGTCGTAGCCGGTGATGTGCGCGGTGGGCCAGCGCTGCGCGAGCAGGGCGGTGACGTTGCCGGGGCCGCAGCCGAGGTCGGCGATGCGGGGGCGTTCGCCGGGGAGGTCGGGGACGCGGGCCAGCAGGTCGGCGAAGGGGCGGGCGCGGTGGCCGGCGTGACGCAGGTACTGGGCGGGGTCCCAGGTGGGGGTGGCGGCAGCGGACATGGGCGGGGCCTCCTGTCTTCTCGTCTCCAGCCTGCCCCCTAGATACCTTGACGTCAAGAGACTTCATGTCGACACAACCACTACACTGATCGCCATGGAGGACGAGGTCGATCGGCTGGTCGCAGCGTGGCGCCGGGAGCGCCCGGACCTCGACGTGGAACCGCTCGAGGTGCTCAGCCGGGTCAGCAGACTGGCCCGGCACCTGGACCGCGCACGCCGGCTGGCCTTCTCCGAGCACAGCCTGGAGCCCTGGGAGTTCGACGTGCTGACCGCGCTCAGGCGCGCGGGGACGCCGTATCAGCTCTCCCCGGGGCAGTTGCTGACGCAGACCCTGGTCACCTCGGGCACGATGACGAACCGCATCGACCGGCTGGCCAAGAAGGGCCTGGTGGAGCGGCTTCCCGACCCCAGCGACCGGCGCGGTGTGCTGGTGCGGCTGACCGACGAAGGGCGCGATCGGGCGGATCAGGCGCTCGCCGGGCTGTTGGACCAGGAGCGCGCGATTCTTGCGGAGTTGTCGCGGGCGCAGCGGGGGGAGTTGGCCGCGTTGTTGCGTCAGCTGACGGCGCCGTTCGACAACATTCCCGGTTGAGCTGAGTGCCGCGATCTGTTGTTTGCCGTCTGCGGCGCCATCGTGGCTGGTCGCGCAGTTCCCCGCGCCCCTTGACGGCGTTGCTGGCCCCCGGCATCTATCACGCGCTGCTGCTCTCCTCCGGCAAGATCCTGCCCGCCGGGCCCAGATCCACCGGCCCCACCCCGGCCCTGCGCGCGAGCGCGACCGCCGCCAGCGTCGAGTGCACGCCCAGCTTGCCCAGGACGTTCTGCATATGTGTCCGGACCGTGTGCGGGGACAGATAAAGGCGCTCTGCGACCGCCTTTCTGCCCAGACCGGCCACCATGCAGCGCAGGACCTCGCGCTCGCGCGGGGTGAGGGACTCGACCAGGCGCTCGCTCTCGGTGCGGTGCTTGCGGGCGGCGGTCAGCTCCCGCAGCACCCCGGTGAGCAGGGCCGGCGGCAGATGGGTCTCGTCGCGCAGGACGCCGCGGATCACGGTGAGCAGCCGGGACAGCGAGCAGTCCTTGGCCACCCACCCGGACGCCCCGGCCTGCAGGGCGAGCGCGGCCCGGCGCGGATCGTCCTTCTCGGCGAGGACGACGATCCGTACCGCGGGCTGCGCCGAGCGCACCCCCGCGACCAGCGAGATGCCGTCCACGAGCCCGTCCTCGCCCACCTCCTGCACGGGCACGGCGGGCCGGACCCCCGGCACATTGCCGCCCAGGTCGGCGTCGACGAGCAGGACGTCGAACCGCCGCCCCTCGGCGGCCGCGCGCTCCAGGCTGCGCAGCGCGGCCGGGCCGCTGCCGGCGGCGGAGACGTCGACATCGGGCTCGGCGGCCAGGGCGGCGGCGAGCGACTCGGCGAAGATGCGATGGTCGTCGACGACCAGCACTCGGATGCGAACCACGAAACCCCCTTCCCCAAGCTCTCGAAGAGCAGGGGACCCCATCGTCATGAGGACGACACCGGGAGACAAGACAAAGAACTGCGCGGGTACGACACCCGAAGCGTGATGGGCGCACGCACGGCCGCCGCCGTGCATGAACTGCTACCCCCCACTTCGGGCGTCGAACCCGACTGTCTCGCCCCCTGATCAGCACCGGCCCCCACCGGTGCTGTTCATCAGGGTACGGCCGGGGGGCAGGAGCGGAAGGTAATTTGCAGAACTGGTTGGCCGACGCGTTTATGGTGAGCCGCATGTTTCGTCTGGAGACAGAAGTCGACAAATCGCGCCAGGATCTGCTCCGCCGGCGACTGCGGGACACCAACTCCGCGGCCTCCCCGATCCTGCGCGCCCTGCGCGGAACCCCAGGTGTACGTGAACGCCCGCTCCAGGTCTGGGCGTTGGACGAGGCGGACGCCGTGGCCGGCGGGCTCGTCGGGTACACCTGGACCACCTGGCTCCATGTCACCTACCTCTGGGTCGACGAACGCCATCGCGGCGCCGGCCTCGGTTCGCGACTGCTCGCACAGGCCGAGCGCGTGGCCCGCGCCGAGCGGGGCTGTGCGGCCGTACGCCTGGAGACCTGGGACTTCCAGGCGCCGGAGTTCTACAAAAGGCAGGGATATGAGGTGGTTTGTGTGATCCCGGACTATCCGCCGGGAATCACGGAATACACACTGACCAAGCACCTGGGAGCAACCTGAGTCTCAGTGCCGTCTCAGGCACATCCCCTACCCTCCGCCCCATGAGCATGCTGCGGAAGTTGAACTCGAAGATCGCGGCGACGACCGGGTACCAGGTACGCCGAGTGCCGGCTCCCTCGCCGCCGAAGGAGAACCTCGGCGCCATCCCCGCGCCGCGCGGACCGCGCCCGGAGCGCCCGGCGGCCGAGGCGGTGGGCGAACCGGTGGATCCGGCCGTGGACCGGCTGCTGGAGCGGCCGGTGTTCATCCTCACCTCCGTGCGCTCCGGATCGACCCTGCTGCGCATGATGCTGGGCGCGCACTCCAGGCTGCACGCCGCGCACGAGCTGCACCTCACGGGCCTCGAGGTGTACTTCAAGACCCACAGCCCCACCGAGAAGTCCATGCGCGCGCTCGGGCTCGGGTACGAGGACCTGGAGGCACTGCTGTGGGACCGCACCCTGCACCGGGAACTGGTGAAGTCCGGCAAGTCGTTCATCGTGGAGAAGACGCCGGGCAACGCCTTCGCCTGGCGGCGCATCGCCGCGACCTGGCCGGACGCCCGCTTCGTCTTTCTGCGCCGGCACCCGGCCGCGGTGGCCCGCTCCTGGCACGAGGCCGTCCCGGACCGCACCCGCGAGGAAGCGGCCGAGCGCGTGCTGCAGTACATGGAGGCCATGGAGGAGGCCCACGCCGAGCTCGGCGGCCACATCCTGCGCTACGAGGACCTCACCGCCGACCCCGCCGCCGCACTCCGCGAGATCTGCCGCTTCCTGGACCTCGACTACGAGCCCGGCATGCTCGACTACGGCAGCAGCCTGGAGGGCGCCGTACTGGGCGGCGGCTTCGGCGACTGGAACGACAAGATCCGCTCGGGCCGCGTACAGCCGGACCGGCCGGCACCGGCCGAGGACGAGATCGCGGATGTGCTGCGGCCGATGTGCCGGGCGTGGGGGTACCTCTAGAAGGCTTCCCGCAGAAGGGCTTTCCGAAGAAGGGCTTTCCGCATACGGGGCTGAAGGCATCGCCCTCAGCCCCGTCCGCTCTGCTTCGGGCTCAGCTCAGCCGCCGCGCACCCGCCGCCGGCACCGCCTCGAACACGCGCGGCGCGGTGAACCCGGCCGCGGCGAAGGCCTCTTCGACCGCCTTGGTGATGGTCTCGACGTCGGCCGCCTCCGCCAGCACGATCGCCGAGCCGCCGAAGCCGCCGCCGGTCATGCGGGCGCCGAGGGCGCCGCCGGCCAGGGCCGTGTCCACGACCAGGTCCAGCTCGGGGCAGGAGATGCGGAAGTCGTCGCGCAGGGAGGCGTGGCCCTCCGTCAGGACCGGGCCGATCGCCCGCGTCTCGCCCGACTCCAGCAGGGCCACGACGCGCTCGACGCGCTGGTCCTCCGTGACCACGTGCCGGACCAGGCGGCGTACCTCCTCCTCGTCGCCCAGCCGCTGCAGGGCCGCGTCCAGGTCGTCGTAGGCGACGTCCCTGAGCGCGTCGACGCCCAGCAGCGCGGCGCCCTTCTCGCAGCCCGCGCGGCGCTTGCCGTACTCGCCCTCGCTGTGGGAGTGCTTGACCTGGGTGTCCACCACCAGCAGGCGCATGCCCTCCGCCGCCAGGTCGAAGGGGATCTGCTTCTGGGAGAGGTCCCGGGTGTCCAGGAACAGCGCGTGGCCGGCCTCGCAGCAGGCGGACGCCGTCTGGTCCATGATGCCGACCGGGGCGCCGACGTAGACGTTCTCGGCGCGCTGGCACAGCCGGGCCAGTTGCCAGCCCTTGAGCCCGAGTCCGTACAACTCGCCCAGCGCCAGCGCCACGACGACCTCCAGCGCGGCCGACGACGACAGGCCCGCGCCCGCCGGGACCGTCGAGGCCAGGTGGACGTCGGCGCCGGTCACCGGGTGCCCGGCCTCGCGCAGCGCCCAGACCACGCCCGAGGGGTACGCCGTCCAGTTCCGGTCCGACTCGGGCGCCAGGTCGTCGAGCCGCAGCTCCACCACACCGCCCCCGACATCGGCCGAGTGCAGCCGCAGGACGCCGTCCTCGCGCCGGGAGACCGCCGCGACCGCGGTGTGCGGCAGCGCGAACGGCATGACGAAGCCGTCGTTGTAGTCGGTGTGCTCGCCGATCAGGTTGACCCGTCCCGGCGCGGCCCACACCCCCTCCGGCTCGGCCCCGTACAGCTCCCTGAACCGCTCGGCGACCGCGGCTGCCGTGTCGACGCTCATCCCCTGACCCTGACCTTTCGTACGTTCTAGTTGCCGCGCCGCTGCGCGAACTCCCACGCGTCCGCGACGATCCCCGCGAGGTCCGCGCGGGACGGGTTCCAGCCGAGCCGCTCGCGGGCGGTGCCGGCGGAGGCGACCAGGACGGCCGGGTCGCCGCCCCGGCGCGGGGCCACGACCTCGGGGATCGGGTGCCCGGTGACCTTGCGGGCGGTCTCGATGACCTCGCGGACGGAGAAGCCGTTGCCGTTGCCGAGGTTGCAGATGAGGTGCTCGCCTCGCGTGGCGGCCTTCAACGCCAGCAGGTGGGCCTCGGCCAGGTCGGCGACGTGGATGTAGTCGCGTACGCAGGTGCCGTCCGGCGTCGGGTAGTCGTCGCCGAAGACGGAGATCGCGTCGCGCCGGCCCTGGGCGACCTGGAGGACGAGCGGGATGAGGTGCGACTCGGGGTCGTGGCGCTCGCCGCAGTCGCCGTAGGCGCCCGCGACGTTGAAGTACCTGAGGGAGACCGCGCCCAGGCCGTGGGCGGCCGCCTCGCCGGTGATCATGTGGTCGACGGCGAGCTTGGAGGCGCCGTACGGGTTCGTCGGCTTGGTCGGCGCGGACTCGACGATCGGGACCTGCTCCGGCTCGCCGTAGGTGGCGGCCGTGGAGGAGAAGACCAGCTTGCGCACGCCCGCCTCGCGCATGGCGCCGAGCAGCGCCATGGTGCCGCCGACGTTGTTGTCCCAGTACTTCTCGGGCTTCACGACCGACTCGCCGACCTGCGAGAACGCGGCGAAGTGCAGCACTGCGTCGAAGGAGGAGTCCAGCCACTTGGCGGCGTCGCGGATGTCGCCCTCGATGAAGGACGCCCCGGACGGCACACCCTCACGGAAGCCGGTGGAGAGGTTGTCGAGGACGACGACCTCCTCACCCGCCTCGATCAGGTGCTGCGCGACCACGCTGCCGACGTAGCCCGCGCCACCGGTGACCAGAAACTTCCCGCTCATGAACTCGCTACCTCTCGCAGTCGCTCAGCCGCGCGCTCCGGCGGCACGTCGTTGATGAACACGTTCATGCCGGATTCGGAACCCGCGAGGAACTTCAGCTTGCCGGAAGTGCGGCGGATGGTGAAAAGCTCGAGGTGAAGCGCGAAGTCGTCACGGCTGACGCCCTCGAAGTCCTCCAGCGTGCCGAACGGCGCCTGGTGCCAGGCGGCGATGTACGGCGTAGGAGGCTCCCCTTCCCCGAAGATCCGGTCGAAGCGCCTCAAGAGTTCCAGATAAACCTTGGGGAACTCTGAGCGCGCCTCCTCGTCGAGCGCGAGCAGATCGGGCACCCGGCGCTTCGGGTACAGGTGGACCTCGTACGGCCAGTGCGCGGCGTACGGCACGAAGGCCACCCAGTGTTCACCCTCCAGGACGACCCGCGGGCCGGCGAGTTCACGCTCCAGGACGGCGTCGAAGAGGTTCTCCCCGCCGGTGGCGTCCTTGTGCGCGGCGGCCGACCGCAGCATCAGAGCCGTACGCGGGGTGGTGAAGGGATAGGCGTAGATCTGTCCGTGGGGGTGCTGGAGCGTCACGCCGATCTCGGCACCGCGGTTCTCGAAGCAGAACACCTGCTCGACGGAGGGCAGGGATGACAGCTCGGAGGTCCGGTCGGTCCAGGCATCGAGCACGAGCCGCGCCTGCTCCTCGGTCAGGTCGGCGAAGGACGCGTTGTGGTCGGAGGTGAAGCAGACGACCTCGCAGCGTCCGGAGTCGCCGGCGAGCGAGGGGAAGCGGTTCTCGAAGACGACGGCGTCGTACGACGAGTCCGGGATCTCGCTCAGCCGGTCGCCCTCGGAGGGGCACAGCGGGCACTGGTCGGCCGGCGGGTGGTAGGTCCGCCCCTGCCGGTGCGAGGCGATGGCGACGCAGTCCCCGAGCAGCACGTCGTGACGGACCTCGGAGGAGGTGACGGTCCGGTCCAGGGGACGGCGGTCGACCGCGTCCCGCACGGTGTCGTCGCGCAGGTCGTAGTAGATGAGCTCACGACCGTCGGCCAGTCGGGTCGAGGTCTTCTTCACGCCGCACTCCCATCAAACAGAACTAAACATAGAACAACACATCTAACCCCCTCCGTCAACATCACAATCCAACAAAGAGCATCACCCGAAGTGTTCAATTACTGAATACAGGGGCGTAGGTTCCGCCGTGTATCGATTCGCGACACGAAGCGAGTACGTATGCAAACCCCCACATTTTCCCCCACCTATCTCGCTGCCGAGCTCCGGCTCCCCACGAACTGGGTCGACTACACGCTGCTCGGCATCTACTTCGTCGCCGTGCTGGGCATCGGATTCGCCGCCCGCCGCTCGGTCAGGACCAGCCTCGACTTCTTCCTCTCCGGCCGCTCCCTGCCGGCCTGGGTCACCGGCCTGGCCTTCATCTCCGCCAACCTGGCGGCCACCGAGATCCTCGGCATGGCGGCGAACAGCGCGCAGTACGGCGCCTACACGGTCCACTGGTACTGGGTCGGCGCCATCCCGGCCATGGTCTTCCTGGGCCTGGTGATGATGCCCTTCTACTACGGCAGCAAGGTCCGCTCGGTCCCCGAGTTCCTCCTCCTGCGCTTCGACAGAGGGGCGCACCTGCTCAGTTCGATCCTGTTCGCCTTCGCCGCGATCCTGATCGCCGGCGTGAACCTGTACGCCCTGGCGATCGTGGTCGAGGCCCTGCTGGGCTGGCCGGAGTGGGTGGCGATCGTCGTAGCGGGCTTCTTCGTCCTCGCATACATCACCCTCGGCGGACTGTCGTCGGCGATCTACAACGAGGTCCTGCAGTTCTTCGTGATCCTGGCGGCGCTGATCCCGATCACCGTGCTGGCGCTGAAGAAGGTGGGCGGCTGGGACGGCCTGACGGACACGCTCACGCGATCCCACGGCGACGACTTCGTCACCGCGTGGGGCGGCACGGGCATAGGCGACGCGAACCCGCTGGGCGCGAACTGGCTGACGATCGTCCTGGGCCTCGGCTTCGTGCTGTCCTTCGGCTACTGGACGACGAACTTCGCGGAGGTCCAGCGAGCGCTCTCGGCGAAGAACCTCTCGGCGGCGAAGCGCACCCCGCTGATCGCGGCGTTCCCGAAGATCTTCATCGTGTTCCTGGTGATGATCCCCGGCCTGGCGGCGGCGGCCCTGGTCCCCGGCTTCGGCACCTCGGAATCGGGCTACCAGTACAACGACGCGATCCCCTACCTCATGCAGGGCCTGCTGCCCAACGGTGTGCTGGGCATCGCGGTGACCGGCCTCCTGGCGGCCTTCATGGCCGGCATGGCGGCGAACGTGTCATCGTTCAACACCGTATTCACCACGGACATCTGGGCGAAGTACGTGGTGAAGGACCGACAGGATTCCTACTACGTCGGCTTCGGCCGCCTGATCACGGCGATCGGCGTCCTGGCGTCGATCGGCACGGCGTTCCTGGCGTCCTCCTTCTCCAACATCATGAGCTACCTCCAGACCCTGTTCTCCTTCTTCAACGTGCCGATGTTCGTGGTCTTCATCATCGGCATGTTCTGGAAGCGGGCGTCGATGAAGTCGGGCTTCTGGGGCCTGCTGGCAGGCACAACGGCAGCAATGCTGAACTACTTCGTCTTCTACAAGCAGGACGTCATCTCCATCCCCTCCGACCAGGGCGCGAACTTCGTGTCGGCAATCGCGGGCTTCGTGGCCGGCGCGGTCGTCATGGTGGCCGTCACCCTCTTCACGGCCCCCAAGCCGGCGGCGGAACTCCAGGGCCTGGTCTACGGCACCCGCTCCCCCGGCATGGTTGAGCCGCCGGCCGAGGGCGACGACGCGTGGTACCGGAAGCCGGCGTTGCTGGGCTGGGGTGCGGTGGTGCTGGCCGCCGCCTGCTACATCCCGTTCTCGTTCTGACGAAGGAGGCCTGAGAAACCATGAGCGACAACTCCGAACGCCCCTCGCCGTTCACCGAGAAGGACGTCCAGCGCGAGGTCAGCGAACTCGAGGGGAAGTCCGCGACGGCGGCCCGCCTCTTCGACATCCGGCGCATCATCGGCGGGCTCTTCGTCCTCTACGGCGTCATCGTCACGATCGTCGGGCTCACCGACGACGACGCCGCGATCGACAAGGCCGAGGGCGTGAACATCAACCTCTGGACCGGCCTGGGCATGCTGCTCCTCGGCCTGTTCTTCCTCACCTGGCTGAAGCTACGCCCCACGGCCCCACCCCCACCGACCACACCCCCGGAAGACGAGCCCCCCGGCCCCTGACTCCCTCGCCCCCGCCGCCCCTACCCATTCCCGACCCTGGGGGCTGCCGCCCCCAGCCCCCCGCTCCGGCCCTGAAGGGGCCTCGTCCTCAAACGCCGGACGGGCTGGAGGGTGCGGGCCTGGGTTGAAGGGGGCCGCCCGAGCGGGTGGGTGGGGGGCCGCCCCGAGCGGGCGGGTGGGGGCTAGGGACGGCAGAACCTTGCCCCCCAAACACCGGACGAGCCGGAGGACGCGGGCCAGCGCTGGAAGACGACACCCCCAGCGGGCAGGCGGGGCTAGGGACGGCAAGGCCCTACCCTCAAACGCCGCACGGGCCGGAGGGCGCGGGCCGACGATGGAAGGCGGCAGCCCCAGCGGGCAGGCGGGGGCCGGACGGGCTGGATGGTGCACGGCGGCGTACCCCCAGCGGCCCGCAGTCGCCCACGGCGGGAAGGGGACGTGGCGGGGGGTGTCCGCCCGCAGTGGCCGGCGTCAAGAAACGATGACCACCCTGCCCGAGGCCGGCCGCCGGTCCGAGGACGGACACCCCCCGCCACGGCCCCGACCCACCCACCGACCAAAGGCGCTACGCGCACCCCCACCGAACCCGCACAGGCGCCGCAGGCATCACGGCTCCACCCCCGCGTCACCCTCCGGCAACGGCCCCGCCCGATCCAGCAACCCCGTCCGCGCCGCCAGCGCCGCCGCCTCCAGTCGGGAGCCGACGCCCAGTTTCATCAGTACCCGCTGGACATGGGTGCGTGCCGTCGACGGTGCGATGCCCATGCCCGCCGCGATCAGGCGGGTGTCCTCCCCGTCGGCCACCCGCACCAGGACCTCGACCTCCCGAGGCGTGAGCATCTGGAGCAGCCGCTGCCCCTCGTCGTCCGGTTGCGCCGCGGGGTTCAGCAGTTCGCTGAACGCACCCTGCAGCAACTGCGGCGCCACCGCCGCCTCCCCCGCCCGCGCCTTCATGATCGCCCGCTCGACACCCTCTATACGCTCATCGTGCCGGACATAACCAGAGGCCCCGGCCGCAAACGCCGCCGCTATCCCCCGCGGACTCGGCACCGGCCCCAGCACCAACACCGCCACCTGCGGACGCTCCCGCTTGATCTTCGCCACCGGATCGAACATCCCCGGCTCCGCAGGCGTCGCCGTCCCCAGCAGGCACACCTCCGGCGCCCGCGTGATCACCAGCTCCGCCGCCCCCGCGGCAGGCGCCGCCGCGGCCAGCACCCGGTGCCCGCGCAGCTTCAGCGCCGAGGCCAGCGCCTCCGCGAGCAATCGGTGGTCGTCGACCACCATGAGCCGCACTCCCATCGAGCAACCCCCCAGTCCCCCCAATGGATCCCCATCAATACCCAGGACCGGCCGACTGCGCCGGTCCGGATGCCCCACTATGGATGCCCACTGGTCCGCGCGGACAGAAGCCCCCTCCCGGCTCCCCCGCCTTTCATGCCCCCGGAAGCTACACGCTTGTTCGACATTGCGCTCCCCCTACCGGCGAGAAGTGCCCCGGAACGGCGGATTTTCTGGCTTTCCGCGCATTCGACAGCGTTGAGGCAGTACGGAGTACGGAAAAGGGGGGTGCAGCGAAACCGCTGATCGCCCCCGCCCGTCAACCCGTCGCACCGAACGCGATCACATGCGCCTTCCGAGTGTCCGAACTCCCCAGCTCACTCGCGAACTTGGCTGCCATGTACAGACGCCCCCGCGAGTACAGAATCTCGGCGTAGTCCGGCGACATCCGCGTCTCCGCGTCCCGCACCGTCTTCGTCGCCGGATTCTCCAGCAGCTTCGTCTGCTCGAAGCTGCCGCCGTCGATGCTGACGATCTGCCCGCCCTTGTCGTACGGCGGACGCTTGTACGCGATCACATTGCCGCCGTCCATGCGCAGCGGCGAGATCGTGTACCGGTCACCCGCGTCCGCACGCTGCCCGGTCTGCTTGCCGGTGGCGAGGTCGAAGGCCACGATCTCGTTGGTCCGGCCGTACTCGCCACCGCCGGCGTGCTGTTCGGTCTCCACATAGAGCCGGTCGTTGCCCACCACGACGCCCGTGCACGCCTCGATCGTGGTGACACCGGAGCAGCGGGCCGCGAACCGGTCGCCCGGCACGGAGATACGGATGCGCAGCTTGCCGGTCTTGTTGTCGATCGAGAAGACGTCCGTGATGCCGACGGCGTCCTTGGACTGGCCCAGCTCGGCGGCCACGACCAGCGGCTCGGTGGAGACGACGCTGGCGTACTCGACGCCCGCGGCCATCTTGTACTCGGAGATCACCTTCCCGGTCTTCGGGTCGATGGTCTGGATGTTCAACTGGGGCTGGTCGTAGGTGCCGCACTTACGGACGACGGCCATCTTGGGACCGCCCGCGTACCCGAGGTCGTAGCAACTGTCGTCGGTCTTCGGGACCCACAGCGGCTTGCCGGACTCGATCTCCCACGCCGCGCCGCCGCTGGTGCCGCCGGCCGCGACCGTGCCCCCGCTGACGGTGACGTTGTCGTACCGGATCTCGCCGTTCTTGCCCTTGGCGGTCTTGGTCCACAGCTTCTTGCCGGCGTCGAGGTCGATCGCCGCGATCTGGGAGCAGCCGTGCGAGGGCTTGTCCTCGGTCGGCATCGCGGGCTCGAACGCGACGGCCGTGACGTGGTCCTCGGTCATGTGCTTGCTGGCCTGGCAGACCGGGCCGGGCAGCTTGACCGTCCACAGCTTGCTGCCCTTGTCGGGGTCGTAGCCGACGATCTCCGCGACGCCGCTCTTGACGTACGCCTTGTCGGTCAGCCACGAGCCGGGCACGGAGATGCTGGTGTCGTCGTCCACGTTGGGCGCCGGGACCTGGAAGAGGACCTGGGAGGCGGTGTTCGAGGGCACCTTCTCCGTGCCGTCGGGGGCGTCGAAGCCGCCGCCCCCCTCGCCGTCGTCGCCACCGCCGGTGCCGCCGCTGGAGCTGGCGGTGTCGTCCTTGGCGCCGTCGTCACCGGATTTCGCGTACCACACGCCACCGCCGATGATCAGGGCGATCGCCACGACGGCGGCCGCCACGATGACGGCGAGCTGCGAGCCGGACCGACCGCCCCCGCCGGCGCCCTGGCCGGGCTGGGGGTGCATCGGCACGGTCTGCTGCGGATAGCCGTAGCCGGGCGGCTGGGCGTACGGATTCTGCGGCTGTCCGTAGGGGGCGGCGGGCTGCTGAGCGGGGTAGCCGTACCCGGGCGGGGTCGCGGGGGGTCCCTGCGGTGTCTGGGGTGCTTGCGGTGCCTCGGGGTAGCCGTACCCGGGCGGACTCGCAGCGGGTCCCTGCGGTGCCTGAGGTGGCTGCGGTGCCTGGGGATACCCGTATCCGGGCTGCGGCGTCGGCGGACCCTGCGGCGGCTGCGGTGGTTGCTGGGGCTGCTGCGGGGGCTGCTGGGGTGCGCCGAAGCCGCCGCCCCCCTGCTGCTGGGGCGGCTGGTCCTGCGGCGGGCCGAACCCGCCCGGCGGGGGCTGGTTGGGCGGCGGAGGCGGCGGCTGGGTCATGGCGTGGGTACCTCAAGGGAGGGGACGACGGGCGGCGCGGCGGAGACGAGACGAGACGGGGACGACGGCAGGGACGGCGGCCTGCGCACGCCTCACTTGCCGAAGGCGAGCATCAGCTTCTCCTTGGCTTCGTCATTGCCGCTGAGCCGGGTGCTGGAGAGGTAGAAGCGCCCGTCGGCCCAGGCGTACGCCTTGGAGAAGAAGCCGTTCTCGATCCTCGCGACGCTCGCCGGGTTCTGGAGCAGCTTGGTGGGCTGGTGGTTGCTCCCGGTGGCCGGGATCGACACGACCTGGCCGCCCGCGTCGTACGACGGCTGGACGTACGCGACGAGCTTGCCGTCCTCGACCTCGATCGGCAGCATCGACTCCTCGGCCGGGGACTTCACCCGCCACTTCTCCTTGCCGGTGGCGAGGTCGATGGCGACGATCTCGTTGGCGCTGCTGATCGCCTTGGTCGGCATGTAGAGCGTGTTCGCGTCGGCGACCACGCCGGAGCAGCCCGTGAGGTCACGCTGCAGGATGGCCCAGCCGCACTCGGCGCCGATGTCGAGGTCGACGTTGACCTGCGAGCGGATCTTGCCGGAGGAGTCGAACGTGGAGATGTTCCACGCCTTCTTCTCCTTGTTGGTGCCGTAGATGACCAGCGGGTCCAGGGAGAAGACGCGCGCGACCCGCCAGCCCTTGTCGAACCGCATGGTCCACTTCGCCTTGCCGGTCGCCGGGTCGAGCTCCTGCACCTCGTCGTGCTCGTTGGAGCCGGAGGCGTCGCAGGACGCGACGGAGATGAGCTTGTCGCCGCCCGCGAAGGCGGCGGGGAAGCACTTGTCGCCGTACCGCGTCTTGTCCCACAGCTTCTCGCCGCTGTCGACGTCGTACGCCGTGCCGGACTGTGAGCGGCCCACCATCAGCGTCTTGCCCGTGATGGACAGTTCGACCTTGAGCGTGCTGTCGAACAGACCGCCCTTGGCGACACTGGCCTTCCAGCCCTTCTCGCCGGTGTCGAGGTCGACCTGCTGGAGCTGGTCGCACTTGGCGCGGTCGCTGCTGCCGTTCATGTACGCGACGACGATCTTGCCGCTCGACGACTGGTCCTTGGTGGCCGCGCAGATCTTCTCCGGGAAGGAGATCGGGTCCCAGGCGTTCTCGCCGTCGGCGACGTTGTAGGCGAAGAGCTGCTTGTACGCCGCCTTCACAGCGGTCTTGTCGGTGATCCACATGCCGGGCGCGTCCGCGCCGGACTTGGGCGCGTCCGGCGCCGGCTTGTACCAGAGCACCTTCGACTCGCCCGACTGGCGGCCCGCGTTGAGGTTCTCCGGGTCGGCGCCGCCCTTGCTGCCGCCGCCATCGGAGCCGGACGGGGACGCGGAGCCCTTGGGGTCGTCGGTCTGCTGGGCGACGGGCTTGTCGTCCTTGTCGTCGCCGCCGCTGGTCACCGCGTACACGGTGCCCCCGATGACGACCAGCGCCGCGACGGCGGCACCGATGGCGAGGGCGGGCTTGCCCTTGAAGGGGTTGCGCGAGCCGGAGCCGGGCGCGCCCGGGTACTGCGGCTGGGGCGGATAGCCGTAACCCTGGGCGGGCTGCTGGCCGTAGGGGCCGGGCTGCTGCGGATAGCCGTACGGCCCCGGCTGCTGCGGGGGTTGGCCGTACGGCCCCGGCTGCTGAGGCTGAGCGTATGGCCCCGGCTGGGCCGGCGGCTGCTGCGGGTACCCGTAGCCGGGCTGCGGGGCGCCGGACGGCGGGCCCTGCGGGGGCGGCGGGGTCTGCGGCGGGCCCTGGGGCGGCGGGGGTGTCTGCGGGGCGTCCTGCGGCGGGGGCGGGGTCTGCGGCGCCCCGAAGCCACCCTGCCTCGGATCCTGCGGTGCGCCGAATCCGCCCTGCGGCGGCTGGTTGGGCGGCTGGCTCATGAGCGGTTCCCCCTTGAGACCGGTGTGGTGCCACGTTCCGTGCCGTCGCGTTTCCGCCACACCGGCGTTTCTCAGACTGTTCTCAGCCGGCCCTTTCTATCACCCACCACCGACACCCCACCGGGCCCCATCTCCCCCTGTTCCCAAGGGAGGACCGCCCCGTGACGCCCCCGTTATGCACCTTCACACCCTCTTCACGCGGTGCGCAGAAGCGCCCTAAAGGGGCGCGGGGAACTGCGCGACAAGCCACAACGGACCCGCAGTCAAACAACGACCAACCGCGGCACCCCCCTCACGGCCCTCCCAGCGGAGCGCCTACGCCTCCTCGGCAAGTTCCAGCCACCGCAACTCCAGTTCATCCCGCTGCCCGGCCAGATCCCGCAGCTCCGTGTCGAGTTCGGCGACCTTCGCGAAGTCGGTCGCGTGCTCGGCGATCTGCGCGTGCAGCTTGGTCTCGCGCTCGGAGATCTTGTCGAGCTGTCGCTCGATCTTCTGCAACTCCTTCTTGGCGGCGCGCAGATCGGCCGCGCTTCGCTCCGGTACGGCCTTCTCGGCGGCCGGAGTGGCCGCCGCCGCGGCGACCTGGGCCTCCATGCGGTGGCGGCGCTCCAGGTACTCGTCGATGCCGCGCGGCAGCATCCGCAGGGTGGCGTCGCCGAGCAGCGCGAACACGCGGTCCGTGGTGCGCTCGATGAAGAACCGGTCGTGGGAGATGACGATCATCGAGCCCGGCCAGCCGTCGAGGACGTCCTCGAGCTGGGTGAGGGTCTCGATGTCGAGGTCGTTGGTGGGCTCGTCGAGGAAGAGGACGTTGGGCTCGTCCATGAGCAGCCGCAGCAGTTGCAGCCTGCGCCGCTCACCGCCGGACAGGTCGCCCACCGGCGTCCACTGCTTCTCCTTGCCGAAGCCGAACGTCTCGCAGAGCTGCCCGGCGGTCATCTCACGCCCCTTGCCGAGGTCGACGCGCTCGCGCACCCGCTGAACGGCTTCCAGCACCCGCCAGTCGGGGTCGAGTTCGTCGACCTCCTGGGACAGATAGGCCAGCTTGACGGTCTTTCCGACGGCGATCCGCCCACCGGCCGGCTGCGCCTCGCCCTCGGTCCTGGCCGCCTCGGCCATGGCGCGCAGCAGCGATGTCTTCCCGGCCCCGTTGACGCCGACGAGACCGACCCGGTCGCCGGGTCCGAGCTGCCAGGTCAGATGCTTGAGCAGCACCTTGGGCCCGGCCTGGACGGTCACGTCCTCCAGGTCGAACACCGTCTTCCCCAGCCGCGACGACGCGAACTTCATCAGCTCGCTGCTGTCCCGGGGCGGCGGCACGTCCTTGATGAGCTCGTTGGCCGCCTCGACCCTGAAGCGCGGCTTGGACGTGCGCGCGGGCGCGCCGCGGCGCAGCCAGGCCAGCTCCTTGCGGACGAGGTTCTGCCGCTTGACCTCCTCGGTGGCGGCGATGCGCTCGCGCTCGGCGCGCGCGAAGACGTAGTCGGAGTAGCCGCCCTCGTACTCGTAGACGTCGCCGCGCTGGACGTCCCACATGCGGGTGCAGACCTGGTCGAGGAACCAGCGGTCGTGCGTGACGCACACGAGTGCCGAGCGCCGCTCGCGCAGGTGCTGGGCGAGCCAGGCGATGCCCTCGACGTCGAGGTGGTTGGTGGGCTCGTCGAGGACGATCAGGTCCTGTTCGTCGATGAGCAGCTTGGCGAGCGCGATACGGCGCCGCTCGCCGCCGGAGAGGGGGCCGATGACGGTGTCGAGGCCCTGCGGGAACCCGGGCAGGTCGAGCCCGCCGAAGAGCCCGGTCAGTACGTCTCTGATCTTGGCGTTGCCGGCCCACTCGTGGTCGGCCAGGTCCCGGATGACCTCGTGGCGGACGGTGGCCTCGGGGTCGAGCGAATCGTGCTGGGTGAGCACGCCGAGGCGCAGGCCGCCGGAGTGGGTGACCCGGCCGGTGTCGGCCTCCTCCAGCTTGGCCAGCATCCGGATCAGGGTCGTCTTGCCGTCGCCGTTGCGACCCACGACGCCGATGCGGTCGCCCTCACAGACGCCGAGCGACACGCCGTCGAGCAGGGCACGGGTGCCGTACACCTTGCTGACGTTCTCGACATTGACGAGGTTGACGGCCATTTCTCTCCTGCCCAGGGGGACGATCGACCCTCCAGGGTAGTCGCGCCCACCGACAGACCTTCACGCCCTGCGGGTCTTCGGACACACGTGTGCCCCGGGGACCCCCTGTCCTCCCCGGGGCGGCGTGCTCGGTGTCAGCGGCGGGCGGCGGCCGCCGTGCGGACCTCACCGAGGAGGTCGTACATGACCTGGCCGGGGCATGTGGTGTCGAAGTAGTCCCGATGCCCGCCGATGGTGTTCGTGTCCTTCTTCGTGCCGTTGACGGGGTTGGTGTACGTCACCTTCGCCTGCGGGTCGAGGCCCTTGAGGCGGCATATCACCTTGATCAGCCGGATCAGGGAAGCCTTGGCCGCATCCGTGGGGCCCTGCTCCGTGAGGGTGCCGATCAGCGCGATGCCCAGGGCGCCGGAGTTGTAGCCCACGGAGTGGAAGCCGGTGACGAGGTCGCCGTCGGAGTTGAAGGCGGGGATGCCGTCGTCGCCGGAGTAGCGGCCCTCGTAGACCGTGCCCGCCTCGTCGATGAGGAAGTGGTAGCCGATGTCGCCCCAGTCGTTGGTGATCGCGTGGTACTCGTAGATCGCGCGCACCGTCGCGGCCGGGTCGGGGTCGTCGTTCGGCGTATCGGTGTGGTGGACCGTGATGACCTGCAGCGGGTAGTACTGCTCCGGCGAGTTGACCGAGCCGTCCTCCTTGAACCGCTTGGACTCGTCGGCGCCCCAGGCCGGGCGCGAGAGGTAGCCGACGCCGCGCACGCGCGTGGGCTCGCTCGGCACGTGGTAGGTGCGGTCGGGTCCGTCGGTGGTGTCGATCGCGAGCGAGTGGACGCCGTTGACGTCGCCCGGTGCCTTCACCGAGTACGCGGTGGCGCTGTCGGCGGCGACCAGGGCCGTGCCGCCGTCCTCGACGGCCGCGCAGCCGCTCGCCAGGGTCTGCCAGTCGCCGTCGGCGAGCCGGATGGCGGCGCCGCCCTTCGCTCCGGACCAGCGGACACCGACGTAGGAGGCGGCGAAGGCGGTGGTGGCCTCGCCGGTGCCGGTGGCGGCCTTGGTCCGGGTGGCCGGGAACTTCTCCGGCGTCGTGCCGGAATCGCCGGTGCCGGACGCGGAGTTGTCGCTCTCGCCGGAGTCGCCGGCCGCGAACACCATCGGCGTGATCGCGGCCCCGGCGGCCACCGCGCCGCCGGCGGCGATCACGCCACGGCGGGACAGGGAGCGCTTTCTGCGGTGGGACGGCTGTGCGGGGGTGGGGGATTCGGACACGGAGGTGTCCCCTTCCAGAAGTGCACTTGACGGTGCGTCGGCGCACGTGGGGGCCAGACGCTTGAATCGTCAAGCGACCTTAACCGTCCCACCCGTCCCACGTGTACTGCGATCGCAGTACATCCGTGTGGAGATCGAGCGAAGAACTCGTACTTGTGAGTTTGGAATTACGCTCCGCCGCCCCGCACCACCGTCGCGCCCTGCGCGGGCCCCGACGCCGTGCGCACCGCGCGGCAGGTGCCGGACGCGCGCAGGGCCTCGGTCACCTTCGCCGCCGCCTCGGGGTCGCGCACGAGGAACGCCGTGGTCGGGCCCGAGCCCGAGACGAGCGCCGTCAGCGCGCCCGCGGCGAGTCCGGCGGCGAGGGTGTCGGCGAGTTCCGGGAAGAGGGAGAGGGCCGCGGGCTGGAGGTCGTTGGAGACGGCGGCGGCGAGCGCGTGGGCGTCGCCCTTGGCGAGGGCGTCGAGCAGCGGCCGGGAGGCGACGGGTTCGGGGATGTCGGTGCCCTCGCCCAGCCGGTCGAACTCACGGAAGACGGCGGGGGTGGACAGGCCCCGCCCGGCCATCGCGAACACCCAGTGGAAGGTGCCGCCCACGTCGAGCACGCGCAGCTTCTCGCCCCGTCCGGTGCCGAGGGCCGCGCCGCCGACCAGGCTGAACGGCACATCGCTGCCCAACTCGGCGCAGATGTCGAGCAGTTCCTCGCGGGAGGCGCCGGTGCCCCACAGCGCGTCGCACGCCAGCAGCGCGCCCGCGCCGTCCGCACTGCCGCCCGCCATACCGCCGGCGACCGGGATGTCCTTGGCGATGTGCAGGTGCACGTCGGGGGTACGGCCGTAGCGCGCGGCGAGCGCCTCGGCGGCGCGGGCGGCGAGGTTCGTACGGTCCAGGGGCACCTGGTCGGCGTCGGCACCGGCGCAGGTGACGCGCGGTCCGTCCGGCGAGGGCGTGACGGTGACCTCGTCGTACAGGCCGACGGCGAGGAAGACGTTGGCCAGGTCGTGGAACCCGTCGGGCCGGGCGGCGCCCACCGCGAGCTGGACGTTGACCTTGGCGGGGACGCGGACGGTGACGCTCGCGCTCACTTACTCGGACTCCTTGTCCTGGGCGGCTTCCTTGTGCTCGGCGATGCGCGCGAACTCCTCGACGGTCAGGGCCTCGCCGCGCGCCTGCGGGGAGACTCCGGCCGCGACGAGTGCCGCCTCGGCGGCCGGCGCCGAACCCGCCCAGCCCGCGAGCGCGGCGCGCAGCGTCTTGCGGCGCTGGGCGAAGGCGGCGTCGACGACGGCGAAGACCTCGCGCTTGGCGGCGGTGGTCTTGACCGGCTCGGTGCGCCGGGTCAGGGCGACCAGCCCGCTGTCGACGTTCGGCGCGGGCCAGAAGACACTGCGTCCGATCGCACCGGCCCGCTTGACCTCGGCGTACCAGTTGGCCTTCACGGACGGCACGCCGTACACCTTCGAGCCGGGTGCGGCGGCGAGGCGGTCGGCGACCTCCGACTGCACCATGACGAGGGTGCGTTCGATGCTCGGGAAGGTGTCGAGCATGTGGAGCAGGACCGGGACGGCCACGTTGTAGGGGAGGTTCGCCACCAGCGCGGTGGGCGGCGGGCCCGGCAGCTCAGTGACGTGCATCGCGTCGGAGTGCACCAGCGCGAAGCGGTCGGCGCGCTCGGGCATGCGGGCGGCGATCGTGGACGGGAGCGCGGCGGCCAGTACGTCGTCGATCTCGACGGCGGTGACGCGGTCGGCCACCTCCAGCAGGGCGAGGGTGAGGGAGCCGAGCCCCGGGCCGATCTCGACGACCACGTCGTCGGGGCGGACCTCAGCGGTGCGGACGATGCGGCGGACCGTGTTCGCGTCGATCACGAAGTTCTGGCCGCGCTGCTTGGTGGGGCGCACGCCGAGGGCTGCCGCGAGCTCTCGGACGTCGGCGGGGCCCAGGAGGGCGTCGGGGGAGGGGCTGCTCACCCGACAAGGGTACGGGGCGCCGCCGACATGCCCGCCGACCAGGCACTCACCTGTGCAGCCGCCCCCCGCAGTGCGGCCAGGGACTGGTCCCCTGCCGCACGTACAGCTTCTTCGCGCGCATCGTCTGTTCCGCCGGCGGGGCGTCCTGCGGCCGGCCCTTGCCGCCGAGGTCCCGCCAGGTCCGCGTGTCGAACTGGTACAGCCCGCCGTACGTCCCGGACGAGTCCACCGCGTCGGCCCGGCCCCCGGACTCGCACGCCGCCAGCCCGTCCCAGTTGAGCTGCCCGGCACCGTCCACGGACGTCGGCAGGGGCTTGGTGCCCACCTTCACGATCTGCGTCTGCGGCTCGCGCACCACCTCGGACTTGATCCGGCGCGGCTTCTGCTTGACGCCGTTGACCGTGCGCAGGGAGTACGTGATCCGCCGCAGCCCCGCGCGCCCCGCCCGGTCGACGATTTCCGTGCCCTTGAAGACCGAGGGATCGTCGACGCGCTCCGTGGCGAACGGGATCGCCTCGTCGCGGATCTCCTTGCGGCCGGTGATCCTCAGGACGGTGACCGTCTGCCCGTCGCGCGGAAAGCTGTCCAGGGGGACGGAGGTGGTGTCCTGGCCGCGCAGGGTGATCCCCGCCTGCTCCACGACCTCGTTCACGGTCGCGGCGTTGGTGCGGATGGTGCGGGCCAGGCCGTCCGCCATGACCGTCACGGCCCGCTCGGTGCGCACATCCAGCGCGAGCCCTTCACGCCCGATGCGCCGGGAGCGCGGGACCGACAGATACGCGCCCTCGGCACGCACCCCCATCTGGGCGAGCGCCTCCTCCACCGTGTGCGCCGTCGTCCACACCTCGCGCTTGTGGCCGTCGATCGTGAGCCGCACGGGGCGCCCGTAGCGGACCGCGACCTCGTCCCCGTTGGCGAGCCCCGTGTCGGGAGGCGGCGCGACCTCGTCGTGCACCCCGACCTCGACGCCCTCGTCGTCGAGCAGTTCGGTGACGTCGTCGGCGAAGGTGTGCAGGCTGCGCGGCTTGCCGTCGACGCTCAGCTCGATCCCCTTGTCCTTGGCGACGAAGGCGCTGGTCCCGCCCGCGAGGAACGCGACGACCAGCGCCTGCGGGACGAGCCGGCGCATGGTCCCGTCGCCCCGCTCGGCCGCACGCGCCCTGCGCCGGTGCGCGGCCCGGCGTCCGCTCCTGGGGCGCACCACGGGCGTGTGCGCCGTCTCGGAGATCTCGTACGCCGGCCGGTAGGTGTCGTCGTGCTTCGCGTACGCCCCGCGCGTCTCGTACCCGGTTCCGTAACTGTCCGTACGCACCTCATACGGCCTCGGCACCCCGTACGCCAGCGTCTGGGCGCCGTACGGGTCGAAGCCGCCGTACGGCGGGGGCTCGTGGGCCCGGCTCGGGCCGTACGTCTCGAACTGCGCGTTGCTCACGACGACACGCTCCAGCGAGGGGTCCGATTCGGGCCCCCAGAACCTAGCGGAGCGTCCGTGACTCTCCAAAGCGACGCGACTACACAGCGTCGCCGTCGATCCGGGATGGTCCCTCGGGAGCGTGATCCCTTGGTTATCGCTCAGTAACCGAAGGCCTGTGCCGTGTTCGAGCCGAGGGCCGCCGCCAGCGCGTCCTCCTCGATCCCCCGTACGGACGCCATGGCGCGCACCGTGACCGGAATGAGATACGGCGCATTGGGCCGTCCGCGGTACGGCACCGGCGCGAGGAAGGGCGCGTCCGTCTCCACCAGGAGCAGCTCCAGCGGCGCCACCGCCACCGCGTCCCGCAGGTTCTGGGCGTTCTTGAAGGTGACGTTGCCGGCGAAGGACATGAAGTACCCGGCGCGGGCGCACACCTTGGCCATCTCCGCGTCGCCGGAGTAGCAGTGGAAGACGGTCCGCTCGGGCGCGCCCTCCTCCTTCAGGACGCGCAGCACGTCCTCGTGGGCGTCGCGGTCGTGGATGACCAGGGTCTTCCCGTGCCGCTTGGCGATTTCAACATGCGCCCGGAAGGACGCCTCCTGCGCCTGTTTGCCCTCGGGCCCGGTGCGGAAGTAGTCGAGGCCGGTCTCGCCGACGCCCTTGACCTCGGGGAGTGCGGCCAGGCGGTCGATCTCCGCGAGCGCCTCGTCGAGCGCCCCCGCGCCCCCGGGCTCGCGCGCCCCCTGCCTCGACCAGCCGTCCGGATCCCCGTGCACGATGCGCGGCGCCTCGTTCGGGTGCAGCGCGACGGTCGCGTGCACGGCGTCGTACGCCGCGGCCGTCTCGGCCGCCCACTGCGAGCCCCGTACGTCACAGCCCACCTGCACGACGGACGTCACCCCCACCGACGCCGCCTTCGCCAGGGCCTCCTCCACCGTGCCCGACTGCATGTCGAGGTGGGTGTGCGAGTCGGCGACCGGCACCCGGAGCGGTTCCGGGAGCGGCGGGGCGGCGTGCTTGTCGGCGGCGTTCGAAGGCATGCCCCGATCCTACGAAAGGGGCATGCCACAGGGTCCTGCCGCCCGGCTCAGCTCGCCTTGCGCTGGAAGACGTGCAGCAGGTCGGCCAGGTGCCAGTGGTGCGGCTGCTTCGGCGCCGTGCCGTCGGCCGGTACCGAGGGCACCTCCACCGGGCCCGCCGACGGCACCCGATGCTGCCGGTGCACCGCGTCGCGCACCGACGCCACCCGGCCCGGCCGCATGATCCGTACGACGTGGTTGTCGCAGTTGGGACACGTGGGCCGGCTCAGCGGCGACGGCACGACCTGGCCGTCGGCCACGTACATCACGAACTCGCGGCCCTCACCGTCCACGTGGTGCTCTATCTCGTACGACTGCTCCCAGCCGTGCCCGCAGCGCATGCAGGCGAAGGAGTACGACTCGTTCACGACGGCGGTCGCCCCGTTGCGAAGGCCGGTCTGCCCTGTGATCTCGCTCATGCCAGCTCCTGTAGTCCGCTGGTGGGGCGGTTCGCGCCCCACAACTCAGTGGACTCCTCGCCAGGAGTGAACGCACGCCATCTGTCCAGTATTGGCGCCGACTTGGACGTTCCTTGCCGAAAGGGCCGGGTCGCTTTACCTCGGCATGGGGCGCGCGCTCATGCGATAGACACCCTGCTCACACGGCGTTTCACGCCCCCGCGTTCTTGGCCGCCACCACGGCGTCGAAGACCTCGCGCTTGGGCACCCCGGCCGCCGCCGCCACCGCCGCGATGGCCTCCTTGCGCCGCTCCCCCGCCTCTTCGCGGACGCGAACCCGGCGCACCAGCTCAGCGGCGTCGACCTCCTCGGCCCCCTTCTGGGGCGCCCCCTCGACGACGACGGTGATCTCCCCGCGCACCCCCTGCGCGGCCCACTGCGCCAGCTCCCCCAGCCCGCCGCGCCTGACCTCCTCGTACGTCTTGGTCAGCTCCCGGCACACGGCGGCCCGCCGCTCACCGCCGAACACCTCGGCCATCGCGGCGAGGGTGTCGTCGAGCCGGTGCGGGGCCTCGAAGTAGACCAGCGTGCGCCGCTCCCCGGCCACCTCCCTCAGCCGCGACAGCCGCTCCCCCGCCTTGCGCGGCAGGAACCCCTCGAAGCAGAACCGGTCGACCGGCAGCCCGGACAGCGCGAGCGCGGTCAGCACGGCGGACGGGCCGGGTACGGCGGTGACGCGGATGTCCTGCTCCACCGCCGCCGCGACCAGCCGGTACCCGGGGTCGGACACGGACGGCATCCCCGCGTCGGTCACCAGCAGCACCCGTGAGCCCTCCCGGAGCGCCTCGACCAGTTCGGGCGTACGGGCCGACTCGTTGCCCTCGAAGTACGACACGACCCGCCCGGCCGGCTGCACGCCCAGCGCCTGGGTGAGGCGCTTGAGCCGGCGGGTGTCCTCGGCGGCGATCACATCCGCACCGGCCAGCTCCTCGACCAGCCGGGGCGGGGCGTCCTTGACGTCGCCGATGGGGGTGCCTGCCAAAACAAGGGTTCCTGTCACGTTTCCATCCTCGCAGGGCGCATCCACGCGACTGTCACAGACGTGTTCCCTACGATGGCGCGGTGACCAGTACAGCGTCGTCGGTGGACTCCACGGACATCCGGCGGGGCCAGGCCCCGCACGAGCAGCGGCCGTCGTGGCAGCAGCGGCTGCGCCGTTTCGGCTACACGGCGTCGCCCAGAAGCGATGTGCGTGACCGGCTCGTGCCGCCGTACGTCCAGCCCAGCCCGCGGATGTGGCAGTTCCTCGGCGTCTCGCAACCGCTCGCCGAGCGCATCGCGCGCTTCTCGGGCTGGGGCGGTCCCCTGCTGGTCACGCTGCTGGCCGGGGTCCTGCGGTTCTGGAACCTGGGCAGCCCGAAGGCGGTGATATTCGACGAGACGTACTACGCCAAGGACGCCTGGGCGCTGGTCCACCGCGGTTTCGAGGTCGGCTGGGACAAGAACGCCAACGACCTGGTCCTGAAGCTGGGCGACCAGGTGCAGATCCCGACCGACGCGGCGTACGTCGTGCATCCGCCGGTCGGCAAGTACGTCATCGGCCTCGGCGAGCTGATGTTCGGCTTCAACCCGTTCGGCTGGCGCTTCATGACGGCGCTGCTGGGCACCCTCGCCGTCCTGATGCTGTGCCGCATCGGCCGCCGTATCTTCCGCTCCACGTTCCTGGGCTGTCTGGCCGGCACCCTGATGGCGGTGGACGGGCTGGCCTTCGTGATGGCACGCACCTCGCTGCTCGACGGGGTGCTGATGTTCTTCGTGCTGGCGGCGTTCGGCTGTCTGGTCCTCGACCGGGACCGGACCCGGGCGAAGCTCGCCGCCGCGCTGCCGGCCGACGCCGACGGCCGGGTCCGCCCCGACGCGCACATCGCCCAGACCCTGCGCCTGGGATGGCGCCCCTGGCGCTGGGCGGCCGGCCTGATGCTGGGTCTGGCCATCGGCACCAAGTGGAACGGCCTGTACTTCCTGGTCGCCTTCGGCCTGCTGACGGTGGTGTGGGACATCGGCGCCCGCCGGGTCGCCGGCGCCCGCCACCCGTACGAGGCGGTGCTCAGGCACGACCTGGGCCTGGCCTTCCTGGCGACGGTGCCGGTGGCGATCGTCACCTACATCGCGTCGTGGACCGGCTGGATCCTCTCCCCCACCGACGGCAGCGGCGGCTACTACCGCGACTGGGCGACCGCGAACGGCCGCACCAGCAGTTGGTCCTGGCTGTTCCCCGACTGGTGGCTGAGCCTGTGGCACTACGAGTCCCAGGTGTACGACTTCCATGTCGGCCTGTCGTCCCCGCACACCTACCAGTCCAACCCGTGGAGCTGGCTCGTCGTCGGCCGCCCGGTGTCGTACTTCTACGAGTCCCCCGCGCCCGGCAGGGACGGCTGCCCCGCCGACGCGGGCGAGAAGTGCGCCCGCGAGGTGCTGGCCCTGGGCACCCCGCTGCTGTGGTGGGTGGCCGCCTTCGCGGTGCTGTACATCCTGTGGCGCTGGCTCTTCCGCCGCGACTGGCGCGCCGGCGCCATCGCCTGCGCCGTCGTGGCCGGCTACCTCCCCTGGTTCCTCTACCAGGAACGCACCATCTTCTTCTTCTACGCCATCGTCTTCCTGCCCTTCCTCTGCCTGGCCGTCGCCATGCTCCTCGGCGCGATCATCGGCCCACCGGGCTCCAGTGACACCCGCCGGGTCGCGGGCGCGACGGGCGCGGGCGTGCTGGTGCTCCTGATCGCCTGGAACTTCATCTACTTCTGGCCCATCTACACGGGCACGGCGATCCCGATCGACGACTGGCGGTCACGGATGTGGCTGGACACCTGGGTGTAGGCCAAGAATCGGTCACACATTCGGACACCAAAAGGAAACAAGTCCCCCAGGTTTCCCTCATGTCACTTACAGTTCGGTGGACATAACGGGGAGGGGACATGTCCAAGGGGGTCAAGGCCGCCGTCATAGGCGGCGTGTTCGCGGTCATGGTGGGCGGTGCCGGATACGGCGCCTACAACATCATGTCCGCGCTGAACGGCGGAGGGGCGACGGGTGCCGCGGGGCCGGCGCCGGCCCGGACCGGTCCGCCGAGCGCCGACGAGGTCGAGGAGACCACGACCAAGTTCTTCACGGCCTGGGAGAAGGGCGAGGCCGCGCAGGCCTCGACGTACACGAACAACGACGCGGCCGCCGAGGCCGTGCTGTCCTCCTACAGCGAGAACGCCCACATCACCGGCGTGAAGATCACGCCCGGCAAGGCCAGTGGCGCCACCGTGCCCTACACGGTCAACGCCAAGGTGTCCCACGACGGCAAGTCCAAGGCGCTGTCCTACAAGAGCGAGCTGACCGTCGTACGCGGGAAGACCACCGGGCGGGCCCTCGTCGACTGGCAGCCGACCGTGATCCACCCGCAGCTCAGGCGGGGCGACACCCTCGTCACCGGCGAGGCGGCGAACCCGCCCATCGAGGCCGTCGACCGCGACGGCACCGTGCTGACGAAGGAGAAGTACCCCTCGCTCGGCCCGGTCCTGGACACGCTGCGCGAGAGATACGGCGACAAGGCCGGCGGCGAGCCCGGCATCGAGCTGTCGATCCGGCGCGCCGACGAGTCACCGGACACCTCGCTGCTGACCCTGGCCAAGGGCGAGCCGGGCAAGCTGAGGACGACGCTCAGCGCGAGCGTGCAGGCGGCGGCCGAGAAGGCCGTGAAGACGTACGCCGAGTCCTCCGTGGTGGCCCTCAAGCCGAGCACCGGCGAGGTGCTGGCCGTGGCCAACCACCGCAAGGACGCCTTCAACGCGGCCTTCGAGGGACGGGTCGCGCCCGGCTCCACGATGAAGATCATCACCGCGGCGATGCTCATCGACAACGGCGTGACCACGATGAACGGCCCGGCGCCCTGCCCGCCCACGGCCACCTGGCAGAGCCAGACCTTCAAGAACCTCACGGGCCTGCGGCCCGACGAGAGCGCGAACGCCACGCTGGCCAACGGCTTCCTGCGCTCCTGCAACACCGCCTTCATCAAGCTCGTCGACGAGAAACCGCTCACGGACGCCTCGCTGACGACGGAGGCCGAGGAGCGGTTCGGGCTGGGCCGCGGCGACTGGAAGACCGGTATCAGCTCCTTCGACGGCAGCGTCCCGCCATCGCCCGGCCCGGACCGCGCCGCCAACGCCATCGGCCAGGGCAAGGTCGAGATGAACCCGCTGAACATGGCGTCGGTCACCGCCACCGCGATCACCGGCGAGTTCCGCCAGCCGTATCTCGTCTCGCCCGACCTCGACGGCCGCCAACTGGCCACCGCCAAGGGGCTGCCGTCCAGCACCGCCGCCCAGCTCAAGCAGATGATGCGGCTGACCGCGACGCAGGGCACAGCGGCCCCGGCCATGTCCCGCCTCGGCGGTGACATCGGCGCCAAGACCGGTTCCGCCGAGGTCGACGGACAGGCCACCTCCGACAGTTGGTTCACCGGCTTCCGCGGCGATGTGGCGGCCGCGGCCATGACCGAGGAGGGCGGCCACGGCGGCGACGCGGCGGGGCCGATTGTCGCAGCCGTGCTACGAGCGTCCGGCTGAACTTATCCCCCGCGGCACGGGACTCTAGGGTGGTCGTCGTCGTTGGTATGCGAGAGGTCGGCGGGGCGGCGGGGGCCCCTGAATCGCGAGGGAACGGAAAGCAGTGGGCAACAGAAGGCGCGTCGCCGAGCGACGGAAGACCAACCCCGCCGTGCTCGGCGGGATGATCGCCGTGGTCCTCGGCGGCGCCGGGCTCGGCGGCTACGCCCTGCTCGGCAGCGGCGCGGCCGCCGAGAACACCGGGTCGTCGTCGAGCAGCGACCAGAAGGCCAAGGCGGTCAAGACCGGGCCGCTGTCCGCGACCGAGGTCACCACCGCGGCCCGGGACTTCCTCACCGCCTGGCAGCAGGGCAAGGTGACCGAGGCGGCCGCCGCCACGGACGACACGGCGGCCGCGCAGGCCCTGCTGACCGGCTACACCAAGGACGCCCACATCAAGGACGTCACCCTGACCGCCGGCACCCGCACCGGCGCGAAGGTCCCCTTCGCCGTGAAGGCGACGGTGTCGTACAAGGGCACCACCAAGCCGCTGGCGTACGACAGCTCCCTCACCGTCGTGCGGCGCGCCGAGGACGGGAAGCCGCTGGTCCAGTGGCACTCCGCGGTCGTCCACCCCGATCTGAAGGACGGCGACACCCTGGTCACCGGCGAGTCCGGCACCCCGCCGGTCAAGGCCCTCGACCGGGACGGCGGCGAGCTGACGGTGAAGGCGTACCCGTCGCTGGGCTCGGTCCTGGACAGCCTGCGCGAGAAGTACGGCGAGAAGGCCGGCGGCAAGGCGGGCGTCGAGCTCCAGGTGGTCCGGGGCGAGGAGTCCAAGAAGGCCGAGCTGTCCGACAAGACCCTGCTGGAGCTGAGCAAGGGCACCCCGGGCACCGTGAAGACGACGCTGAGCCCTGCGCTGCAGGCCGCCGCGGAGAAGCAGGTGGCGGCGAAGTCGAAGGCCTCGGTCGCCGTGGTGCGCCCCTCGACCGGCGAGATCCTGGCGGTCGCGAACTCCTCGCACGGCTTCAACACCGCGTTCCAGGGCTCCCTCGCGCCGGGCTCCACGATGAAGGTCGTCACCGCCTCGATGCTGATCGAGAAGGGCCTGGCGTCGGCGGACAAGCCGCACCCCTGCCCGAAGTACTTCACCTACGGGCACTGGAAGTTCCAGAACGACGACAAGTTCGAGATCAAGAACGGCACCTTCAAGGCCAGCTTCGCACGCTCCTGCAACACCGCCTTCATCAGCCAGGCGCCCGAGCTGGACGACGACAGCCTCACCAAGCAGGCCCAGCAGGTCTTCGGCCTCTCCCTGAACAACTGGTCCGTCGGCGTCTCCACCTTCGACGGCTCCGTCCCGGTCCAGTCGCAGGCCCAGATGGGGGCCTCGCTCATCGGGCAGGGCGGGGTGCGGATGAACCCGCTGAACATGGCGTCGGTCTCGGCGACCGTGAAGGCGGGCACCTTCAAGCAGCCGTACCTGGTCTCCCCCGAGGTCGACGGACGTCAGCTGGCGACGGCGTCCCGCACGATGTCCGCGTCCACGCTGTCCCAGCTGCGCGACCTGATGTCGTACACCGCCGCCTACGGCACGGCGGCCGAGGCGATGTCCGGGGTCACCGGCGACGTCGGCGCCAAGACCGGCTCGGCGGAGGTCGACGGCCAGAAGAAGCCCAACGGCTGGTTCACCGCGTACCGGGGCGACCTGGCGGCAGCGGGCGTGGTCCAGGCGGCCGGCCACGGCGGGGAGACCGCGGGCCCGATCGTCGCGGCGCTGCTGAAGATGGGCGGCTGAGGCTCAGCGGCCGACGGGTGCGGCGGCCAGGTATGTCCGCCGCAGGAACCTCATCAGGGCCTTCGACTCGAACTGCACCACCGAAACCCCCTGCGCGGAGTGGAACTCCACCACGGCCTGCACCCGGCCGCACGGCCACACCCGTATCTCCCCGCTCCCCGCGGGGGCCCGCAGACCCTGTTCCAGCAGGGAGCGGGAGAAGGTCCACTCGTGTGCCTCGCGCCCGGGCAGCCGGACCCGCACCGCGCGCGGATCGGTCTCGGGGTCGTACCGCAGGATCACCGGCACCGCGTCCTGTTCCTCGGCCAAGAGGTCGGCGTCCGTGACGATATGGGCTCGCGCGTACTGTTCGACTACAGACATCGGACGGCCCCTTACACTGCGTGACCTGAGCGAAGGCTGCGCCTCCGCTCCCCCTCCAATGTCGCATATCTTGCGAAAAGCGCCCATCGACTCACGGACAAGCTCCTCGCTCTTGCAAGTGGTTCGCATTAAGCCACTATCATCGAACGGTGCACGTACCTGACGGATTCATAGACGCCCCCACGTCGGTGGCGACCGGCGTGGTCGCCGCCGCCGCCATCGCCGTGAGCCTGCGCGGCGCGCGCCGTGAGCTCGACGAGCGGACGGCGCCGCTGGCCGGACTGGTGGCGGCGTTCATCTTCGCCGTGCAGATGCTGAACTTCCCCGTCGCGGCGGGGACCAGCGGCCATCTGCTCGGCGGGGCGCTCGCGGCGATACTCGTCGGCCCCTGCACAGGGGTGCTGTGCGTCTCGGTCGTCCTGCTCATGCAGGGCATCCTGTTCGCGGACGGCGGCCTGACCGCCCTCGGCGTGAACATCACCAACATGGCGATCGTCACGACGGTCGTCGCCTACGCCGCCTTCCGCGGCCTGGTGAAGATCCTGCCCCGCGGCCGCAGGTCGATCACCGTGGCCTCCTTCGTCGCCGCCGTGCTGTCCGTGCCGGCCGCCGCGCTGGCCTTCACCCTGATGTACGCGGTCGGCGGCACCACCGACGTCTCGATCGGCAAGGTCGCCACCGCCATGGTCGGCGTGCACATCCTGATCGGCATCGGCGAGGCCACCATCACCGCGCTGACCGTCGGCGCCGTCATCGCCGTACGCCCGGACCTCGTCTACGGCGCCCGTGATCTGCGGCAGCGGCTGAAGCTGCGAGTGGGCGGCGAGCTGGTCGACGCGCCCGCCGCCGAGCCGGCCGCCGCCCCGGTCGCCGCCCGCTCCTCCCGCAAGGTGTGGGCCGTGGGCCTGGTCACCTCCCTCGTCCTCGCCGGGTTCGTCAGCTTCTACGCCTCCGCCGACCCGGACGGCCTGGAGAAGGTCGCCGCCGACCACGGCATCGACAAGAAGACCGAGGAGCACGACGCGGCCGACTCCCCGCTCGCCGACTACGGCGTCAAGGACATCACCGACGCGCGCCTGTCCGGCGGCCTCGCGGGGGTGATCGGTGTGGGCGTGACCGTGGTCGCGGGCACCGGCGTCTTCTGGGCGGTGCGCAGGCGCCGTACGGCCGACGCGTCGCCCACCGCCGTAGAGAACGTCTGACGGCATGGGCGCCGGGCACGCGCACAGGCTCTACCGGCACGGGCACTCGCCCGTGCACGCCCTGCCGCCGCACACCAAGCTCGCCGCGACGTTCGCGTTCGTGGTGGTCGTGGTGTCGACGCCGCGCGAGGCGATGTGGGCGTTCGGCCTGTACGCCGTACTGCTCGCGTGCGTCGCGTACGTCGCCCGCGTGCCCGCCGGGTTCCTGCTCAAGCGGCTGCTGATCGAGGTGCCGTTCGTCGCGTTCGCGGTGCTGATGCCGTTCGTGGCGGAGGGCGAGCGGGTCGAGGTGCTGGGGCTGTCGCTGAGCGTCAGCGGACTGTGGGGCGCGTGGAACGTGCTCGCGAAGGGCACGCTCGGCGTCGCCGCCTCCGTCCTGCTCGCCTCCACCACCGAGCTGCGCGAACTGCTCCTCGGCCTCCAGCGGCTCAAGCTGCCGCCGCTGCTCGTGCAGATCGCGTCCTTCATGATCCGCTACGGCGATGTCATCGCCGACGAGATGCGGCGGATGCGCATCGCCCGGGAGTCGCGCGGCTTCGAGGCGAAGGGCGTGCGCCACTGGGGCGTGCTCGCGAAGTCGGCGGGGGCGCTGTTCATCCGGTCCTACGAGCGCGGCGAGCGGGTGCACCTTGCCATGATCAGCCGCGGGTACGCCGGTTCGATGCCGGTGATCGACGAGGTGACCGCGTCCCGGGCGCAGTGGTCGTACGCCCTCGCGCTCCCCTTCACCGCCCTTGTCGTCTGTCTGCTGGGATGGGTGCTGTGACTGCTTCCCTGGAGGTCTCCGGCCTCGCCTTCGCCTACCCCGACGGCCATCAGGCCCTGTTCGGCGTGGACTTCACGATCGCGCGCGGCGAACGGGTCGCGCTGCTCGGGCCGAACGGCGCCGGCAAGACGACGCTCGTGCTGCATCTCAACGGCATCCTGACCGGCGGCGCCGGCACGGTGAAGGTCGCCGGGCTGCCCGTCGGCAGGCAGCACATGGCCGAGGTCCGGCGCCGGGTCGGGATCGTGTTCCAGGACCCGGACGACCAGCTCTTCATGCCGACGGTCCGTGAGGACGTCGCGTTCGGGCCGGCGGCGGCCGGGCTGAAGGGCGCCGAACTTCAGGAGCGGGTCGACCGTGCACTCGCGCGGGTCGGCATGGCTCAGTTCAAGGACCGTCCGCCGCACCACCTCTCCTTCGGGCAGCGGCGCCGGGTCGCGGTGGCGACGGTGCTGGCGATGGAGCCGGAGATCCTGGTCCTGGACGAGCCGTCCTCCAACCTCGACCCCGCCTCCCGCCGTGAACTGGCCGACATCCTGCGCTCGTTGGACGTGACGGTCCTGATGGTCACGCACGACCTGCCGTACGCCCTCGAGCTGTGCCCGCGCTCCCTCGTCCTCAGCGAGGGCGTGATCGCGGCGGACGGCAAGACCGGCGAACTCCTCGCGGACGACGAGCTGATGCGCGCCCATCGGCTGGAGCTGCCGTTCGGCTTCGATCCGCGCTCCGTGACAATGGGCGCGTGACGGAACAAGAGGACGCAGGGTCGCTGTCTCTGGACGATCAGCTCTGCTTCGCGCTGTACGCCGCCCAGCGCGCGGTGACGGCCGCGTACCGCCCGCTTCTCGACGAGCTGGGCCTCACCTACCCGCAGTACCTCGTGCTGTTGGCCCTGTGGGAGCGCGGCGAGATGCCGGTCAAGGAGCTGGCGGCGGCCCTGCGGCTCGAC
Source organism: Streptomyces sp. UG1 (assembly GCF_049974585.1). Taxonomy (NCBI): domain Bacteria; kingdom Bacillati; phylum Actinomycetota; class Actinomycetes; order Kitasatosporales; family Streptomycetaceae; genus Streptomyces; species Streptomyces sp. UG1. Next base: position 64,894 of record NZ_JBNGGG010000017.1, read on the forward strand.
TACGGCACCGTCTCCCCGCTGCTCAAACGGCTGGAGGCGGCGGGGCTGCTGCGGCGGGAGCGGTCGGCGCGGGACGAGCGGTCGGTGCTCGTCGCGGTCACCGGGGAGGGCGAGCGGCTGCGGGAGCGCGCGAAGTGCGTGCCGGGCGCGCTGCTCGCGGAGACCGGGCTCGACGAGCCGGAGGTCGCCCGGTTGCGCGAGGAGCTGTGGCGGCTGGCATACAGGGCGAGCACGGCGGCCGAGTGTTCATACACTCGTTCGACACTCCGCCCTGAAGCGTGGCAATGGTGCGCCTCCCGGGTACAGGGGCCCATAGATCGCAGCAACACGGCTAGAGTCGGCTTGTCCGACAACAGAGTTGTCGGAACTACCGCCGGACGGGCGGGAAGTCAAGCCTGTGGAGACCTTGTCAGACCGCCCTCGGGCGGCAGAGGCCGTTGGAGCAGGAACCCAAGGGGCACCGCGCTGCGGTGCTGTCCGGAATCGCCTGCGTTCACGCTGGCGAGGGCGTCAAAGCTCCTGCTTCCACAACGGCGGCGCGAGTGCTGGTGGACCGCCGGTCCGGCTACGGCCTGATCGGCGCCACTGTCGCCTAAAGGTCGGCCCCAACAAGCACCGCGGCTACGGCCTCGCGGTCGCCCTCAGCGTCTCGCTCCCGGTCCTGGACGCGGACATCGCGGCCAAGCTGGTGGACGCCGCGCACGAGGTGTGCCCGTACTCCAACGCGACCCGCGGGAACATCGACGTCACGATCCTGCTTGGGTAGAAGGGCACGCGCACGCGGCAGGACGAGGAGACGGACGTGGACGTGAACGGCACAGTCGCCGAGGGCTTCGAGCCGGTCAGGGAAGCGTTCGTGCGGAACTTCTCCGCGCTCGGGGAGCGGGGCGCCGCCGTCGCCGTGTACCGGGACGGGCACAAGGTCGTCGACCTGTGGGCCGGTACGAAGGACGTCGACGGCACGGACCCGTGGCTGCCCGGCACCGCGCAGGTCGTGCGCTCGGCGACCAAGGGCGTCGCCGCCGCCGTACCGCTCATCCTGCTCCGGCGTGGGGAGCTGGACCTGGACGCGCCGGTCGGGGAGTACTGGCCGGAGTTCAAGGCGCACGGCAAGGAGCGGCTGCTGGTGCGGCATGTGCTCGGCCACCGCGCCGGGCTCCCGGTGCTCGACCGCCCGCTCACGCCCGAGGAGGCGCTGGACCCGCACCGCGGGCCCGAGGCCGTGGCCGCGCAGGCGCCCGTGTGGGAGCCGGGCACCGACCACGGCTATCACGCGCTGACGTACGGCTGGCTGCTGGACGAGTTGGTGCGGCGGGTGACGGGCCGCTGGGTCGGCGAATGGCTGTCGACGGAGGTCGCGGGGCCGCTGGGCGCGGACCTGTGGCTGGGGCTGCCGGAGTCGGAGGCGGGCCGGGTGGGTCGCGTCGGCCGCGTCGAGGGGCCGGAACCCGCCGGCGGACTGCGCTCGCGCCCCAAGCGCTCGGTCACCGCGGCCTACGAGGACCCGGACTCCCTCACCCGCCGCGCGTTCGCCGCGATCACCCCCTTCCCCGACCAGAACGACCCCGCCTACCGCGCCGCCGCCCTGCCCGCGACGAACGGCATCGCGACGGCCGACGGCCTGGCCCGCGTCTACGCGGCGCTGATCGGCGAGGTCGACGGTGTACGGCTCTTCGACCCGGCGGCGGTGGAACTGGCCCGCGCCGAGGAGTCGTCCGGCCCCGACCGCGTCCTGGTCGTCGGCACCCGCTTCGGCCTCGGCTACATGCTGCACGGCACCGCCTCCCCGCTGCTCGGCCCGGGCTCCTTCGGCCACCCGGGACGCGGCGGCGCCCTCGGCTTCGCCGACCCGGAGACGGGGATCGCGTTCGGCTATGTGACGAACGGCTTCCGCAAGACGGTGACGGCGGACCCGAGGGCGCAGGGGTTGATACGGGCGGTACGGGCATCGCTCGCCTAGCGCGCGGGTCAGACGTGGATCGGGTGCGAGGTGCGCCCCGAAGCCGCGTCGATCTCCCCGTGCGCCTTGGTGAGCATCTGCATCGCAAGCTCGTTCAGGGCGCGGGCAGCGGCGATCTCCTCCCCGACCCGTGGCTGATTGGCGTCGGTGTGGTGCCGTGTGGCGTGTCCGTGGGCCCGCACCTCGGTGCCGTCGGGAAGCCGCACCAGCGCGGCCGCCCGCGTGTGCTGGTCGTCCTCGAGGAACTCCAGCTCTACATGCCATCCCACTGCGGTGTGCATCATGACGATCACCTCCGGAACAACTGCTTCCAGGGTGCTCCCTCGGGGGCACCCGCGCCTAGTCGGGTGCCCTCCTGAGCCGGGTTTTACCGGACGTCCGGGACGAAGGCCGCGACTCGGGATCAGGTGAGACTGGGCACACTCACGGCGCAGAGCGCTCGCGCCCTGCTTCCATGGAGATGTCATGCGCTGCTGCTTCTCCGCTCATCTCCCCGCTCTCGCAGCACTGTCGGCCTTCCCCGGCCCCTGCGAGGTGCTGCGCTCCGGCGCGCGCCTCGCCCCCGCCCTGCTGCGGTCGGCCTCGGCCGCCGTGCGCCGGGCGGCCTCCGCGCACCCCGACGACCTGACCGCCGTCAACCTGGAGCTGGTCACCCTCACCGAGGACCGCGCCATCATCACCTGGTACACCGGGATCCCGGGCACCAACGACGGCATGGGCCACCCCCTCCCCGCGATCACCGAGGGCGAGGTCGTCTACGGCACCCACCCCGCCCACCTCGACCGCACCGCCTCCGAGGGCCGCCCGACCGCCCACCACCAGGTCGAACTCACGGACCTGGAGCCGGGGCAGACGTACTACTACCAGGCGCGCTCCCGGGGCGTGGCCGCCACCCCCACCCCCCTGCACCTGGTGCGCGGCAACGCGGTGGGCACGTCGGCGTTCGGATTCGGCTCGGGCGGCGGGCCGTACTCCTTCACCACCCCGCAGCCCCCGCCCGGCCGGCATCTGCTGTCGGTCGCGCTCTGCAACGACCTGCACCTCGGCGAGACCACCGCGGGCCTCGTCGGCGGTCTGCCCCTGCTGCGCGGAGTGGTCCAGCAGCCGGGGCGCGCGCCCTACCCGGAGCTGATGGGCCGCGCCCTGGTCGAGGAGGCCCGGCGGCGCGGGGCGGACCTGCTGCTGGCCGGCGGTGACATCTCGGCCGGCGGGTCGGCGCACGACCTGGGCGAGGCCCGCCGCATTCTGGACGGTTTCGGCACGCACGGGCAGGACTACTTCGTCGTACGCGGCAACCACGACCGCTCCCGGGACAACACCTTCCGCACGGCCTTCCCGGTCGCCGACTCGCCGGGCTACTTCGCCCGTGACCTCGGCGGGCTGCGGATCATCGGCCTCGACACCTACGCCAAGTCCGGCAACGGCGCCGACGCGGGCGGGCTCGGGGCCGAGCAACTGTCCTGGTTCCGGGCGCGGTTGAGGGAGGCCCCGGACCAGCCGACGGTGGTGTTCGGCCACCATCCGCTGACCGTGCGCGACTCCGTCTTCCCGGTGACCCGCGGCCAGCAACTGGACCGCCGCCAGGCGCGCGCCCTCGTGGACGCCTACGCCGCCGCGCCCGGCGTCTTCCTGCACCATGCGGGCCACACCCACCGCAACAAGCGCACCGTGCTGGCGCGGGCCCCGCACGTCACCCACCAGGAAGTCGCCGCCGCCAAGGAGTACCCCGGCGGATTCACCCTGCTGCGCATCCACTCCGGCGGCTACGCCCTCAACCACTACAAGGCCGGCGACATGGCGGCCCGGCAGTGGGGCGAGCGCAGCCGCCGGGTGGCCGCGGGCCTGTGGCCCCACCACGCCCTGGGCCGCTCGGTCACCGACCGCAACAGCGTGCGGACACACGACCTCTCCGGAGTCACGATGCTCACCGGTCGTGAATAGCGCGTGACGCTACGCATTCGTAGCATCGAGGCATGGCGACTCTCTGGGACCTCATGCGGGACTGCATTCCCGACGACCACGCCCGGCAGGTCACCTCGCGCTACTACGTCGACGAGGTGATGGCCGCCCCGGACGCGCCCGGGCTGGTCGTCGACCTGGGGTGCGGTCGCGGCACATCGGCCGCGCTGTTCCGCAAGCACGCCCCCGAGGTGCGCTGGATCGGCGTAGACATCCGTGACTCACCGGAGGCGGGTCAGCGCACCCCCGGCGGCGACCTGGTGGTCCACTACGACGGCGTCCACCTCCCCCTCGGCTCGAACTCGCTCCCCCTCATCTACTCCCACCAGGTCTTCGAACACGTGGCCCGCCCACGCGAACTCCTGTCGGAAATCGCCCGAGTACTGACCCCCGGCGGCCATTTCATCGGATCAACATCCCAGTTCGAGCCGTACCACTCCTTCAGCCTGTGGAACTACACGCCATACGGCTTCCGAACGCTGGTCGAGGAAGCCGGATTGACGCTGCAGGAGATCCGTCCGTCCCTCGACGGGGTGGCGCTGATCATGCGCAGCTATCTCGGCCGGCCACCGGAGTACAGCCGCTACTGGGACGAACAGTCCCCGCTGAACACCGAGATCGACCAGTGGGCGAAGGCCGGCCGTCGCAGAACGGCCCTGGTGAACCTGCGCAAGCTGACGTACTGCGGCCAGTTCGCGTTCCGTGTGGGCAAACCGGTGCAGGATCACAAAACTCGGCGCGCCACGTGATTATTTGGGGCATTACCTACTTAACCTCCCTTAATCATAAGGAGTCGACGCCCTCGGTGCTCGGCCCCTCCCGTGTCGCATCCATCCACTCCACCGGAGATGACATGCACAAGCTTCGCAAGGCCGCCGTCCTGGTCGCCGCCGTCAGCACCGTCGGGCTCCTGGGCGCGGGCAGCGCCCACGCCGACGGCCGGGGCGACGGCCCCGGGGGCAACAACTACAGCGTCACGCAGAGCACCCAGTGCAAGTCCCACGACCTGAACCTCGACATCCTCGGCGTGGTCGGCATCCTCAACGGCGTGCTCGGCAACGGGCTCAACGGCGAGGGCAACACCGGCGCCCAGAGCACCCACCTCGGCTCGACGATGGGCTGCAGCAACACCGCGTTCTGATCGAGAGACAACAGGCGGTCGGCCCACGGCTGACCGCCTGTTGCCGTCAACCCGCGTGCAGCATCAGCCCGATGCCCACCACCAGCAACGCCGCCGCCGCGATCCGCCCGGCCCCGAACCGCTCCTTGAAGAACACCGCCCCGATCGCGGCGCCGACGATGATGGACGACTCCCGCAGCGCCGCGATCGGCGCCAGCTCCGCCTTCGTCTGCGCCCACAGCACCAGCGCGTACGCGGCGACCGACAGCGCGGCACCCAGCAGCCCCAGTCGGGCGAACGGCCTCAGCACGGTGAGGGTGTTGCGGCGCCAGCGCCGGACGGCGTAGAGGGGGATGACGAGGCCCTCGATCGCCATCAGCCAGGCGATGTACCCGAGGGACGAGCCCGAGGCCCGTACGCCGAGCCCGTCGAGGACGGTGTACGCCGCGATGGACAGGCCGGTCGCCAACGCGGCGCCGATCGCCGCCCAGTTGGGCCGGCGCCCGCGCAGACCCCAGAGGGCGACGCCGACGAGTCCCGCGCAGGAGAGGGCGATCCCGGCGGCCGCCCACCCGTCCGGCACCTCGTGCGCGAACACGGCGGCCAGCACGGCGACCACGAGCGGCGCGGTGCCGCGCGCGATCGGGTAGGCCTGCCCGAAGTCGCCCAGCCGGAAGGACTTCATCAGCAGCGCGAAGTAGGCGATGTGGACGGTGGCGGAGGCGAGGAGATACGGCCAGGCCTCCGCCGCCGGGAACGCCGCGAAGGGCGCGATGGCCAGCCCGATCAGCATCCCGCCGCCCGAGATGAGCGTGAACCCCACCAGCTTGTCGGTGATCTTGTGGGCGATGGCGTTCCAACTGGCGTGCGTGACGGCGGCGAGCAGAACGGCGGCCGTGACCAGCGGGGTCACGAAGCCGGCGACTGCTCGCGCACGTCCACGACCGTCGCCCCGGCGTGGGCGACGAGGTCCTTCGGTGCCATGGGGAAGACGGCGTGCGGGTTGCCCGCGGCAGCCCACACCACGTCGTGCTCCAGCAGCGACCGATCGGCGAGCACCCGCGTCTTCGTACGGTGCCCGAAGGGCGGCACGCCCCCGATGGCGTACCCGGTGGTCTCCCGTACGACGTCGGCCTTGGCCCGCGTGACCTTGCCGGCGCCGAGCGCCTCACGGACCAGCTCGACGTCGACCCGCGATGCCCCGTCCATCAGGACCAGCACCGGCACCCCGTCGGCGGCGAAGATCAGCGACTTGCAGATCTCACTCAGCCCACACCCGATCGCGGCGGCGGCCTCGGCGGCAGTACGGGTCGCGTCCGGGAAGCGGCGGATACGGCCGTGCAGGTCGTCGAGGCCCAGCTCACGCAGGGCTTCGGCGAAACGGGGATGGGCTGCGAAGCCCTCTTCCTCGGCGTCAGTGGCGGCTGTCGTCATGCAGGCACGCTAGCGGTAGCTGTACGGCGCATGCGACTGGGTTATCAGGGCACAGGCCCGTCGAGAAGTCGCCGTCGGGGCCGCCCGCTTCTTGGCCAGTGTCGTGCTTCCACGGCCCGAGTAAAGGGCGCTACGCGTCGCCTTCGGCGATGGCCCTGCGGGCCACCCTTGACTCGGTCCGCTCCAGCACGGGGAAGAAGCGAGCGAGCGGCCCGGAAAGGCGGGGGCCCAGGTTGGCGGCCCTTTCGGTTGGCCGAGGGGTGGGCCGGGGTCAGGGGGCGCGATCGCGCCTCGCATGCACGCCGGGCGGGCTTAGCGGCCATCGGCCGGTGGGGCGCGGGGCGCGGCGCACCGGCCGAGCGGCGGCACGCCGGGCCGGTTCGGCGACTTGCGGTGCGGGGTCCTGCTTGGCCCTTGGGGGTGCCCGGCGCGTGGATGGTGCGGGGAGGCTGGGTGGGTGGAGCCACTCGGCGACGCCGTGAGGCTGTAATTGGCCCCTTTGGGACAGGCCTGGCGGGAGTGGCCGGGCAATCATCCGGCTCTGGGAGGCCCAAAGGCTCCAACTCCCGGTCCCCGGACGTGTGAAGGCCCGGCGCGGACCTGTGAAGGCCCGGCGCGGCCCTTTGAAGGGCGGCTCGAGGAGGGAATGGCACCCACCGGCCGATGGCCGCTAAGCCGGCCCGGCGTGCATGCGAGGCGCGGCCACGCCCCCTCCGCCGGGCCACCACCCAGCCGACCTCGCCCCTCCCCACCTGGGGACCCCGCCTTTCCGGGCCGCTCGCTCGCTTCTTCCCCGTGCTGGAGCGGACCGAGTCAAGGGTGGCCCGCAGGGCCATCGCCGAAGGCGACGCGTAGCGCCCTTTACTCGGGCCGTGGAAGCACGACACTGGCCAAGAAGCGGGCGGCCCCGACGGTCACTTCACGGCGTACGTGACGAAGTCGGCCCAGGTGGCTGGAGCGACGGTCACATAGGGAGTGTCGGGGGTCTTGGAGTCGCGGATGTGGATGGTGGCGGGAGTGGTGGCGACCTCGACGCAGTCGTTGCCGTTACTGCTGTCGCTGTAGCTGCTCTTGAACCAGTGGAGTTCCGGGGTGCTCATAGTTCTCCCAGCGCTTGCTCGATGAAGGCCAGAGACTCCCCTGGCGTGAGCGCCTGAGCCCGGATAATGCCATACCGCAGGTCAAGGAGCCGAAGCTGCCTCGGGTTGGAGACCGGACGGCCTCCGAAGTCGCCATCGGTGCGCCCAGCTGCGGTTCCGTCACCGAACTTCAGTAGCTGGATCCGGCCTCCCGTCCCGGGGTGATTCGCGCGGGAGGTCGGCATCACCTGAAGCTCCACGAACGGCAACTGGGCCACCTCCAACAGATGTTCGAGCTGTCGGCGCAACACCATTGTGTCCCCGATCGGGCGGCGCAGCGTTACCTCTTCCTGGACAAAGCTGAGCTCCGGCGCCGGAGACCGGTCGAAGATGGACTTCCGAGCCATGCGCCCCGCCACCATTCGCTCAAGCACGTCGGGGGAGTAGGCCGGGCGCCATGTCGCAAGCAGCGCTCGCATGTACTCCTCGGTCTGCAACAACCCGTGGAGGTTGTGGTTGCCGTACATCAACAGCTCGACCGCACGCCCCTCCAAGTCCGCCAGCTCCCGCACCTTCTTCGGATACCGAGCCTTCTCCATGTCCTTCTTGAACGCCTTCAGATGCCCCTGCGCCCGCAGAACGTCGTCCGCCTTGTCCAGGAACTCCGGCCTCGGAATCCGCTGCCCCCGCTCCATTTTGCGGATCATGTCCTCGCCATAGTTCATGACCTCCCCGAAGTCGGCGGCCCGCATCCCCTCCGCCTCCCTGCACACTTTCAGCAACCGCCCCACCGCCTGCACCAACGGCTCGATCTCGTCGCCCGGCTCGACGTCCCAACCCGCTTCGTCCACACCGTCGTTCACGGTCACCCACCTCCGACGCGCACCCGTACCCCTACAACCCCCCAGACAGCCGAGACAGCACGAGACAACGGCGAGACAGTTCCCCTACGCCCCGGCATCACCGCAGCTCAAAGCAAACACGCTGGGCCACCCTGAGTGACATGAACCGCGAGATGACTGCCCCTGAAAACGAACTCGCCCACACCATCCGCAACTTCAGCGTGCTGCTGTCCCCCACGCCTCGCGGCGCCCGCCTCGCCCGCCTCCTCGCCACGGAACAACTCCGCACCTGGGGACTCCCGTTGGACCCGGCGGAGCTCATCGTCGCCGAGCTGGCCAACAACGCCGCGACCCACGGCCGCGTCCCCGGCCGCGACTTCCGCCTGACCCTCTACGTCGTCGCCGACACCCTCCGCATCGAGACCACGGACACGCGCGGCGACCGCCTGCCCCACCTCACCCCGCCCTCCGCTTCGGATGCCGAGTCCGGCCGGGGCCTGCTGCTGGTGGACGCGCTCGCCGACCGCTGGGGTGCGGCGTCGGGGGCGTATCCACGCAAGACGATCTGGGCCGAGGTGAAAGTGCAGACGCGTGAGCACATGTGTACACATGGGACATGATGTACTCTCGGTGCATGACCCAGATGCCCATAGAGTCCATCCGTGACGTACGCGCCCACCTGGCCGAGGTGGTCGAGCGGGCCGACCGCGATGACACGCCTACGGTCATCACCCGGCGCGGCAAGCAGGTGGCCGCAGTCGTGTCGATAGAGGTTCTTCGCAAGTACCAGGAATGGGAAGAGCGCGAGATCAACCGGATCATCGACGAGCGCATGGCGAATCCGGAAGTCGGCATCCCGATCGAGGACGTCATGAGGGAGACGCTGGAGCGCGGTGAGTAGCAAGTACCGCACTGTCTTCCGGTCGGAGGCTCAGGCAGAGCTTCGCAAGATCCCCCGGGACATGGCGCTCCGCATCCTGGTCAAGCTCACGGAACTGGAAACCGACCCGCTCGGCTTCAACACCACCGCGCTCGTCTCCCAGCCGGACCGGCGCCGACTCCGCGTCGGCGATTACCGCGTCATCTACACGATCGACAACGGAGAACTGGTGATCTGGGTCGTTCACGTCGGACACCGCTCCACGGTCTACGACACCTGATACTGACGAAAAAGCCGGTGAGGGCACCCCGTCCCCACGGAGCCCTCACCGGCTGGTCTACTTCAGTCGACCTTCTTCAATGGTGGCCGTTCAGGCGCGAACCAGCTCGCGCTCCCCGTCCGGGTCCGCGTCCTTCCCGGAAGACTCGGCCTCCGTGCGCAGGCCCTCGCCCTCCACGTCCACGTTCGGCAGGGCTCGGTCCAGCCACTTCGGCAGCCACCAGGCGCGACGGCCGAGCAGGGCCAGGACCGCCGGGACGATGGTCATGCGGACGATGAACGCGTCGAAGAAGACGGCGATCGCGAGGCCGAAGCCGATCATCTTCACCATCGACTCGCTGGCGCCGATGAAGCCCCCGAAGACCGCCATCATGATGATCGCCGCCGCTGTGACGACCCTCGCGCCGTGCTTGAAGCCCGTGACGACGGCCTGGGTGGGCCGCTCGCCGTGGACGTGGGCCTCGCGCATCCGGGTCACGAGGAACACCTCGTAGTCCATCGCCAGACCGAAGACGATGCCCACCATGAAGATCGGCATCATCGACATGACCGGGCCGGTCTCCTCCACGCCCAGCAGTCCGGACAGCCAGCCCCACTGGAAGACCGCGACCACGGCGCCCAGCGCCGCCATCACGCTCAGCAGGAAGCCCAGGGCCGCCTTCAGCGGGACCAGGATCGAGCGGAAGACCAGGATCAGGAGCAGGAAGGCCAGGCCCACGACCAGGATCAGGTACGGGACCAGCGCGTCGCTCATCTTCTGCGACACGTCGATGTTCATCGCGGTCGTACCGGTGACATAGACCTTCGCGTCGGTGTCCGCCGTGATCTGCGCGCCGGTGTCGCGGATGGTGTGCACCAGGTCCTCGGTGGTCGTCGAGGCCGGCTTGGCGTCGGGGACGACAGTGATCGTCGCGGTGTCGCCGGCCTTGTTGGGCACCGCCGGGGTCACCGTGACGACGTTGTTCAGGCCCTTGATCTTGTCGCCGACGTCGGTGAAGGCGGCCTGCGCATCGTCGCTGCCCTTGGCGTCGACCACGACCATCAGCGGGCCGTTGAAGCCGGGTCCGAAGCCCTCCGAGAGCAGGTCGTAGGCGCGGCGCTGGGTGGTGGAGGTGGGCTGGGAGCCGTCGTCCGGGAGGCCCAGTTCGAGCGAGGCCGCCGGGATCGCCGCGGCGCCCAGGCCGATCACGCCCGTGAGGAGGACGGCCACGGGGCGGCGTACGACGAAGCTCGCCCAGCGGGTGCCCATGTTCGGGCGGTCCGGCTGCTCGGCGGCCTTCCTGGCCGCGCGCCCGCCGCCGAGCAGCTTGCTCTTCTCGCCCGCCGGGCGCAGCCTGCGGCCCACGTAGCCGATCAGTGCCGGGACCATGGTCAGCGCGATCAGGACGGAGATGGCGACCGTGCCCGCCGCCGCGAGGCCCATCTTGGTCAGCATCGGGACGTTGACGACCGACAGACCGGCCAGGGCGATGACGACCGTGAGGCCGGCGAAGACCACCGCCGAGCCCGCCGTGCCGACGGCCCGTCCCACCGCCTCCTCGCGCTCGCGGCCCTCGGCCAGCTCGGCGCGGTAACGGGAGACGATGAACAGCGCGTAGTCGATGCCGACCGCCAGGCCGAGCATCAACGCCAGGGTGGACGTCGTGTCGCCGAGGTCGAGCGTGCTCGCCAGGGCGGTGATCGTCGAGACGCCGATGCCCACGCCGATGATCGCGGTCAGCAGCGGCAGGCCCGCCGCGAGCAGCGAACCGAGGGTGATGACGAGAACCACCGCGGCGATCGCGATGCCGATGATCTCCGAGGCGGCGCTCTCGGCCGGGGCCTGCAGCGCGTCACCGCCGACGTCGACGGTCAGCCCGGCGTCCCGCGCGTGCTGCGCGGCCTCCTTCAGGGCGTCCCGGGTGGATTCCTCCAGCTCGAAGCCGGAGACCTTGTACGACACCGACGCGTACGCGATCGTGCCGTCCTGGTTGACGGCGTTCGCGGTGTACGGGTCGGCGACGGCGGCGACCTCGGAGCCGTCCTTCAGCTCCCGCACGGTCTTCTCGACGATCGCCTTGTTGTCGGCGTCGGTCATCTTCTCGCCGCTCGGCGCCTTGAAGACGACCCGGGCGGTCCCGCCGTCGGCGGTCATGCCGGGGAAGCGCTCGTCCAGCAGGTCGAAGGCCTTCTGCGCCTCGGTGCCGGGGATGGAGAAGGAGGCGGAGCCGGCCGAGGGGGCACTGGCCGCGCCGACGCCCGCGAGCGTCAGAAGCGCGACCCATATCAGGGCGACGAAGTGTCGTCGCCGGAAGGAGAGTCTGCCGAGCTTGTAGAGGAAGGTGGCCACGGGGCGTCTCCCGGTCAGGTCGTGAGGCTTTCAGGGCAGGGGTGATCAGCCCGACGACGTGAGCGGTTACGTCAGGTGGAGGGCTTTCTCAGGGAACTCGCAGGGGAACGTGCAGGGGACTTGTCAGTTGACTGGCACGCCGAGGGCGGGGAGGACCACGGCGTCGATGTACGAGGTGAGGAAGGCCGGCGACGGCGGCCTGTCGTCGAGGATCGAGCAGGTGACGAACGCGCCGAGCATCATGTGCACCACGAAGTCCAGCGCCGGGCAGTCCGGACGGACCTCACCCCGGTCGACGGCTCGCTGCAGCATGCGGCGGAATTCCGCGATCTCCGGTTCGACCAACTGGCTCCGGAACTCCTGGTGCAGGTCCGGATTCGCGTGCATCGCCATGGCCAGTCCGCGCATCAACGCGCTGTTCTGTTCCATCTGGGCGTCGTCCGCATGCGCCATGAGGGCGTGGAAGTCGCCGCGGAGCGACCCGGTGTCGATCTCGCTCAGGTCCTTGCCCGGCTTGGTGTGCCGGAGGGCCTTCACGACCAGCTGGGCCTTGCCGCCCCACTGGCGGTAGAGGGTGGCCTTGCTGGACCGGGTGCGCGCGGCCACGGCGTCCATGGTCAGGGCGTCGTAGCCGACCTCGCGGAGCAGGTCGAGCACAGCCTCGTACAACTCGGCCTCGCGCTCGGGAGTGATACGACTGCGACGCGACGTTGCGACCTCAGCCATGACCCTCTCCGCCTTCCACTCCGACTTCCGCACCGAACGACACGGTTTCGTACACGACGAATGTAGCGCATCCGCCAGCGAAACGAAACTGTTTCGTTCGCACTCTCGGTCCAGACAGTCGCTATGTCACGACTTGCTCAGGTACGTCCACAGGAAAAGCATGGGGAGGTGACCTATCTGCGCCTGCCGCACCTCCATGACGACCTGCTCTGCTTCGTGGCCGAGGACGACCTGTGGCTGGCCCCTCTCGACGGCCCGGGCCGCGCCTGGCGGCTCACCGTGGACCGCACCAAGACCGGCCACCCGCGCTTCTCCCCCGACGGCCGCCACATCGCGTACACGAGCTGGCGCAGCCTCGCCCCCGAGATCCACCTGGTCCCGGTCGACGGCGGCCCCGGCAGCCGGCTCACCCACTGGGCCTCGGCGGACACCCAGGTGTGCGGCTGGACGCCGGACGGCGTGATCCTCGCCGTCGCCTCGCACGGCGAGCCCTTCTCGCACTACACCTGGGCCTACAAGGTCCGCCCCGACGGCGACCCCGGCCGCAAGCTCCCCTGGGGCCCGTGCTCCGACATCCAGGTCGCCGACCTCGACGGCGAGCGCAAGACGCTGCTCCTGACCGGGACCCCGCCGCACGAACCGGCCTCCTGGAAGCGCTACCGGGGCGGGGCCACGGGCCGCCTCTGGCTGCACGGCGAACGCCTGCTTGCGCATCTCAACGGCCATCTCGCCTGCCCCCTGTTCGTCGGCGGCCGTATCGCCTTCCTCTCCGACCACGAGGGCGTCGGCAACCTCTACTCGTGCGCCTACGACGGCTCCGACCTGCGCCGGCACACCGACCACGACGCCTTCTACGCCCGGCACGCGGCGAGCGACGGCACGCGGGTGGTGTACCAGTGCGCGGGCGACCTGTGGATCGTGGACGACCTGGCCTCGGACGACAGCAAGCCGCGCAGGCTCGACGTACGGCTCAGCGGTCCGCGCGCGGGCCGCCGCCCCTATCAGGTCCCCGCCGCCCAGCACGTCGACGGCGTCTCCGTCGACGAGACGGGCCGCGCGAGCGCCGTCGTCGTACGCGGCAGCCTGTACTGGCTGACCCACCGGGACGGCCCGGCCCGCACCATCACCGACACCCCGGGCGTACGGGTCCGGCTCCCGGAGATGCTCGGCTCGGTCGGCCAGGTCGCGTATGTGACGGACGCCCAGGGCGAGGACGCGATCGAAGTCGCCCAGCTGCCCCGGGCGACCGGCGACCGCGACGTGCGCCGACTGGCCTCGGGCGAGCTGGGCCGGGTCCTGGAGATGACCGCCGATCCGGAGGGCGAGCGCCTCGCCATCGCCTCGCACGACGGACGGCTGCTCCTGCTCGACGTGACGGAAGACTCGGGCGGCGAGGTCACCGAGCTGATCCGGTCGGTCAACGGCCCCGTGCGGGATCTGGCCTTCTCCCCGGACGGAAGCTGGCTGACGTGGTCGCACCCGGGGATCGGCCGCTCCCTGCGCCAGATCAAACTGGCCCGCACAAAGGACGGCCTGATCGTCGACGTCACCAACGGCCGTTTCGAGGACGAGAACCCGGTGTTCACGAGGGACGGCCGCTACCTGGCCTTCCTCTCCTGGCGGGGCTTCGACCCGGTGTACGACGTCCACACCGGCGATCTCTCCTTCCCGCTCGGCTGCCGCCCCTACCTGGTCCCCCTGTCCTCGGCCACCCCCTCCCCCTTCGCCCTCAACCCCGAGGGCCGCCCGGCCGCCGGTGGCCTGGACCCGGTGGAGGACGAGGACGGCGGCAACGGCGGTGCGACGATCGTCGAGGTCGAGGGGCTGGAGAGCCGGGTCACCCCCTTCCCGGTCGCCGCCTCCAAGTACTCGGAGCTGTCCCCGGTCTCCGGCGGCGGGCTGGTCTGGCTGCGCTGGCCGATCTCGGGCGCGCTCGGCGAGACGTTCGCCAACCCGGACGACACGACCGGGCGGCCGACCCTGGAGCACTTCAACATCAGCAAGGGGAAGAAGTCCGAACTCGTCGACCATCTCGACTGGTTCACGGTGAGCGGCGACGGCACCCGCCTGGTCCTGCTCGACGAGGGCGACCTCAGGGCGGTCCCCGCCACGGAGTCCGGCGACAGCGACACGACGGTGTGGATCGACGCCCGCCGCATCCTGCACGTGGTGGATCCGGCGGCGGAGTGGCGGCAGTCGTACGCCGAGGCGGGCCGGCTGATCCGGGCGTACTTCTGGGACCCGGGGATGTGCGGCATCGACTGGGACGCGGTCCTCGACCAGTACCGCCCCCTGGTCGAACGGGTCGCCACCCCCGACGAGTTCGCCGACCTCCTGCGCGAGGTCCTGGGCGAACTCGGCACCTCCCACGCCTACGTCACGGCCGCCCGCCGCAACGAGGGCCCACCGCACTACCAGCGCTGGCAGGGCCTGCTCGGCGCCAACTTCGTACGCCGCGACGCCGGCTGGATGGTCAAGCGCATCCTCCCCGGCGAGTCCTCCGACTCCAAGGCCCGTTCCCCGCTGGCGGGCGCGGGCATCCGGGAGGGTGCGATCCTGACCCACGTCGACGGCCGCCCGGTGGACCCTGTGTCCGGTCCCTATCCCCTGCTCGCCGGGGCAGGCGGTACGACGGTGGAGCTGACGTTCACCCCGGCGGAGGGCGAGACGGGCCGGGCTGCCCGCCGGGTGGCGGTGGTCCCCCTCATCGACGAACGCCCCCTGCGCTACCAGGACTGGGTCGCCAAACGCCGCGCGGTCGTACGGGAGTTGAGCGGCGGCCGCTGCGGCTATCTGCACATCCCCGACATGGGCGGCTCGGGCTGGGCCCAGTTCAACCGGGACCTGCGCATGGAGATGTCCCGGCCCGCGCTGATCGTCGACGTCCGCGGCAACGCGGGCGGTCACATCAGCGAGCTGGTGGTGGAGAAGCTGACCCGCACGATCCTCGGCTGGGACCTGACGAGAAACGCCCAGCCGGTGTCGTACGCCTCCAACGCGCCCCGCGGCCCGGTGGTCGCCCTGGCCGACGAGGCGACGTCCTCGGACGGCGACATGATCACGGCCGCCTTCAAGCTCCTCAAGCTGGGCCCGGTCGTCGGCCAGCGCACCTGGGGCGGAGTGGTCGGCATGACCGGCCGCCACCGCCTCGGGGACGGCACGGTGATCACGGTGCCGATGAACGCGGCGTGGTTCGACGCGTACGGGTGGAGCGTCGAGAACAAGGGCGTGACCCCGGATGTGGAGGTCCTGCGCACACCGCTGGACTGGGCGGAGGGCCGCCACGCCCAGCTCGCGGACGCGGTGGAACTGGCGTTGGAGCTGCTGGAGACGAACCCACCTGCGACGCCTCCGGATTACGCGCATGTTCCGGACCGGTCGAGGCCGAAGCTTCCGCCTCGTTCTTGAGAACACGCTCTTGAGAACACAAACGCGGGGCACCCCCAAAACAGGGGGCACCCCACGTCTCAGCGCGCCGACTTACCGGTCGTAGTCCTGGTCGAAGCGCTCCTCGTCCTCACGCTCACGCATCCGCTCGGACTCCTCGTCCCGCTGCGGCCGCTGCTGGCGCCCGCGCTCCTTGGCCTGCTCCTTGGCCTGCTTGGCGCGCTGCTGGAGCTGCTCGGACTTCTCCTGGAACTGGTCCTTCATGCCCATGTGGGTTCACTCCCGTAGTGGGTGGGGGGTTGGCCCCTCGCTGGGGCCTCGACCAGATTCACACGGGCGATAACCCCCCGCATGTCGATCAGTTACGCGGCGTAGTCCGCGCAGCCCGCGCGGCCCGCTCCCGCTCGTCGGCGGAGCCGCCCGCCCCGACCAGCCCGGTCCGCATCCCCTCCAGCCGACCCGCGAACCGCCGCATCTCCCGTTGCCCCACGGTTCCGATGATCCCCGGCAGATACCCGCGCACACCCTGCATCCCGCGCAGCCACCACTGCCCGTACACATGGCTGGAGCGCCGCTCGATCCCGGCCACGATCCGCTCGACCGCCGGCCCCAGCGGGTAGGTCTTGTTGGACGGCCACGGCAGCCGCTGCCTCAACTCCCGCATGACGTCGTCCTGGTCGGCCCCGCGCACCATGTCGGTGTCGGTCCAGGACAGATACCCGACGCCGACCCGCACGCCCTGGTGGCCGACCTCGGCCCGCAGGCTGTGCGCGTACGCCTCCACACCGGACTTGGACGCGCAGTACGCGGTCATCATCGGCGCCGGAGTGATCGCCGCGAGCGAGGCGATCTGCAGCAGGTACCCCCGGCTCTCCTTCAGCACCGGCAGGAACGCCCGGGCGGTCACCGCCGACCCGATGAGATTGACCTCGATGACCCGCCGCCAGGCCTGAGGATCGGAGTCCACGAAGGGCCCGCCGGTCGCGACACCCGCGTTGGCGACGACGATGTCGACCTTCCCGAATCGTTCCTTCACCTCCTGTGCGACCCGCGCCATCGCCTCGTGATCGGTGACGTCGGCGTGCCAGTGGTCGCTGTCGCCGTGCAGCCGTTCCGAGACCTGCTTGAGGGCGTCCGGCTCCAGGCCGACGAGCGCCACGCTCGCACCGCGCGCGGAGAGCTTGCGCGCGAGCAGCTCGCCGACGCCGCGCGCCGCCCCCGTGACGACGGCGACCTGTCCGTCGAGGCTCACCCTGCTCATGCGCCCTCCTTGACCTGCGGGTATGCCGCGGCCCGCGTGTATGTCGTGACGAGTTCCCGGATGCGTCCGGTCACCAGCTCGGGTGCCTCGATCGGCGTCATGTGCCCGAGGCCGGGCAGTTCGGTGACGCCGAGTCCCTTGGGCAGCGCGGCGGCGAGGGAGTGCGCGTGCACCGGCGGGGTCAGCCGGTCGGCCGTGCCGACGACGACCGCGGTCGGCACGGTCAACTCCCGTATTCGATGGTCGAGATCGAGCAGGTCGAGCACCTGCGACCAGGCGTACCGCACCTTGCGCGGGCACGCGTGCACGATCCGCGCGCACGCCTCGACCATGTGCGGGGCCGAACCGGGGCCCATCGTTCCGTACTTGAGGATCGCCCTGGCGATCGGCGTGACCGGCCCGAGCGGCGCCCGGGAGCCGAGGATGCGTCTGGTCAGCCAGGTGCGCAGCTTGCCGGCGCGGATGGGTATGACGGTCGACTCGGCGACCAGCCGCGAGGCGCCGGTGCTGCACAGCAGGACGGCGCCGGCGTGCTCGCACAGTGCGGGGCGATCGGCGGCGGCCATCACCGTCATGCCGCCCATGGAGTGCCCGGCGATCACGGCCTTCTCGCCGGGCGCGAGGGTCGCCTTCAGTACGGCTTCGAGGTCGTCGGCGAGTGCGTCGGTGCCGCAGTCGGGGCTCGCCGGGCTGCGTCCGTGGCCGCGCTGGTCGTAGGCGATGACCCGGTGGTCGACGGCCAGTTCGCGGATCTGCGCGGCCCAGAAGGCGGTGGAGCAGGCCCAGCCGTGCGCAAGGACGACGGGGGGCGCGCTGTCGGGCCCGTGCACCTCTATGTGCAGCCGGGCGCCGTCGGCGGACACGGCCGTCAGCTCACGGGCGGGGACGGGAGGGGCGTACGGCCCGGAGGCGACGTTCATGAGGCGGCTCACGCGGTCACCTCCGCGGCGTCCTTGACGCAGGCCCGGACGACGGCGTACTCCGCGAGATCGACGCGCCGTGTGGCCCGCCGGAACTCGCTCGTCGTACCAGGCCAGACGGTGGTGTTACGGCCGTTGGCATCCAGGTACCAGCTGGTGCACCCGCCGGTGTTCCACACGGTCCGCTTCATGCGGTCCTGAACCCTCCGGTTCCACGCCTGCACGGCGCCGGGCCGCGCGTCGAGGGCGACCCGACCGCCGAGGACGTCCAGTTGCCGTACGAAGTCGGCCATGTAGTTGAGCTGGGACTCGATCATCAGGATCATGGACGAGTTCCCGAGGCCGGTGTTGGGCCCGATGACGGTCATCCAGTTCGGGAACCCGGCGGCCGAGGCGCCCCGCAGGGCCTCCATCCCGCCCTTCCAGGCCTCGGCGAGCGTCTTGCCGTCGGCGCCCACCACGCGCTCGGCGATGGGCATGTCGGTGACATGGAACCCGGTACCGAAGATGATCGCGTCGACCTCGGCCGCGCTGCCGTCGGCGGCGACGACGGTCGAGCCACGGATCTCGGTGAGTCCACTGGCGACGACGTCCACGTTGGGCCGGGCCAGCGCCGGATAGTACTCACTGCTCAGCAGGATCCGCTTGCAGCCGATGCGGTAGTCGGGGGTGAGCTTGGCGCGCAGGGCGGGGTCCTTGATGGACCGGGCCATGTTCCGCTTGGCCAACTGCTCGACGAACCCGAGCTCCCCCGGGTGCTTGGTGAACGCCTGGACCTGCAACTCCCGGATGCCCCACAGCAGTCCGCGGCGCAGCTGGGCGGTGAAGGGCAGGGCCCGGTGCACGGAGCGCTCGGCGCCGCTGATGGCGCGGTCGACGCGGGGCATGACCCAGGGCGGGGTGCGCTGGAAGAGGGTGAGCCGTTCGACCTCGGGCTGGATGGCGGGCACGATCTGAATGGCGGAGGCCCCGGTCCCCACCATCGCGACGCGCTTGCCGCGCAGGTCGTAGTCGTGGTCCCAGCGGGCCGAGTGGAAGACCTTGCCGGGGAAGGAGTCCAGCCCCGGGATGTCCGGGATCTTCGGGTCGGACAGCGGCCCGGTGGCGGAGACGACGAAGTCGGCCGACAGGTTCCCGCCGCTGGTCTCGATGTCCCAGCACAGCCGCTCGCCGTTCCAGGCCATCCGCTTCACCTCCGAGTCGAAGCGGATGTGGGGACGCAGCCGGAAGACATCCGTCACATGCTCCAGGTAGGCCCGGATGTGCTCCTGCCCGGAGAAGGTGCGCGGCCAGTCGGGGTTGGGCGCGAAGGAGAAGGAATACAGATGGGACGGCACATCGCACGCACACCCCGGATAACTGTTGTCCCGCCAGGTGCCGCCGACGCTGTCGGCCCGCTCCAGGACGAAGAAGTCGGTCACCCCCTCGCGCCTGAGCCGTACGGCGGCCCCCAGCCCGCCGAACCCGGACCCGACCACCGCGACCCGCACATGCTCGCGTTCGGCCATGCCTGTGCCTCCACACTTCAGCCCTCACCGGAACCACGCCAGTGAACACTGGCGCAATGGGAGAGTAGAGCAGGTCCGTACTGACCGGTAGGGGTGGGGCGAGGAAAGTTACCGCCGGTACGAACTAAGGTTCCCGGGTGACCGAGAAGCGTGAATACCGCATGGAGGAGCTCGCCCGCCTGGCCGGCGTCACGGTGCGCACCCTGCGCTTCTACCGAGAACGCAAGCTGATCCCGCCACCGCGCCGCGAGGGCCGTATCGCCTGGTACGACGACCATCACCTGGCCCGCCTGCGCACGATCGCGGCGCTGCTGGAGCGCGGCCACACCCTGACCGGCATCGCGGAACTGGCCGAGGCGCTCGACCACGGCCGCGATGTCGCCGACGTCCTCGGCGTCCCCCCGACCGAGGAGGAGCCGGTCCGCCTCACCCCCGAGGAACTCGCCGCCCGCTTCGAGGGCCAGGCCACCCCGGAGAACCTCGCCGCCGCCCTGGACCTCGGCTACCTCGGCACCGACGGCGACGAGATCGTCCACATCAGCCGCCGCCTGCTGGACGTCTCCTCGGCCCTGGTCCGCGAGGGCATCCCGCTCGCGGAGGTACTGGCGGCCGGCAAGCGGGTCCGCGAGCACATGGACGACCTGGCGGAGATGTTCGCCGCCCTGCTCCTGCGCCACACCGACGAGGCGGACCTACAACGCCTGCGCCCGCTCGCCCGGAGCGTGGTGGAGGCGGAGCTGTCGCTGGCACTGGATCGGCGGCTGCGGAAGCAGAGCGAGAGGGACTAACGGTCGTAGACGACCGTCACCGGCGCATGATCCGACCACCGCTCGGCATGCGTGGCGGCACGCTCGACGTACCCCTTGAGCGCCTTGGCGGCCAGCCCCGGCGTCGCCACGTGGTAGTCGATGCGCCATCCGGTGTCGTTGTCGAAGGCGCGCCCGCGGTACGACCACCAGGAGTACGGCCCGTCGACGTCCGGGTGCAGCGACCGTACGACATCGACATAGCCACCGGCCTCAGGGTCGAACACCCGGCTGAGCCACTCGCGCTCCTCCGGCAGGAACCCGGAGGCCTTCTGGTTGCCGCGCCAGTTCTTCAGGTCGGCCTTCTCGTGGGCGATGTTCCAGTCGCCGCAGACGAGGACCTCGCGGCCGTCGGCGGCGGCGCGCTCGCGCAGGGCCTTCAGGTAGGCCAGGAACTCGCCCATGAAGCGGACCTTCTCGTCCTGCCGGTCGGTGCCGACCTCGCCGGAGGGGAGGTAGAGGGAGGCGACCGTCACACCGGGCAGGTCGGCCTCGACATAGCGCCCGCTGCCGTCGAACTCGCTCGACCCGAAACCGACCTGGACGCGGTCGGGCTCGCGGCGGGTGTACAGGGAGACGCCGGCGCGACCCTTGGCTGCGGCGGGCGCGTGCACGACATGCCAGCCGTCGGGCGTGCGCACATGCTCGGGCAGTTGCTCCGGCTCGGCGCGCACCTCCTGAAGGCACAGCACATCGGCGGCGGTGCCGGCGAGCCACTCCACGAAGCCCTTCTTCGTGGCGGCCCGCAAGCCGTTCACATTCACAGAGGTCACAGTGAGCACCCCGGCACCCTACCGGCACACTGGACGGTGTCCGGTTCTGGAACCTCTTGATCTTGAATTGATATACGGTGGCTGGCATGCATATACGTCCCGTCTCCTTCGACCACCCTGACGCCGTCAAGCTCAACGACCAGGTCCAGGCCGAATACGCCGTCCGCTACGGCGACGACGGCGACGCCACCCCCCTCGCCCCGGCCGACTTCGAGCCCCCGAAGGGCCTGTACCTGATCGCGTACGACGCGCTCGGCGTGCCCGTCGCCTCCGGCGGCTGGCGGGCGCAGGAGGAGAACGGCGAGGGCTACCAGGACGGGGACGCCGAGCTCAAGCGGATGTATGTGGTCGAGGCGATGCGCGGGCGGGGCCTGGCCAGACGCATCCTGGCAGCGCTGGAGGAGGACGCACGGGCGGCGGGCCGGGTCCGCATGGTGCTGGAGACCGGCGCCAAGCAGCCGGAGGCGGTGGCGCTGTACACGTCCAGCGGGTACGAGCCGTGCGGGAAGTTCGGCTACTACCGCTTCCACGAGCTGAGCCTGTGTTACGCCAAGGCACTGTAAGCGGTCAGCGGTCAGTCCCGCGCCGCGTTGATGCGGTACACGTCCCGCACGCACAGGTTCAGGACGACGGCGGCCACGACCAGCCCGGCGCATGCCACCAGCACCGTCCGGTTGCTCCACGCGCCCACCGCGAGGCCGGTGAGCAGATAGCCGAGCGGAATCGCCACCCGCTCCCCCACGTCGTTGAACGCGCTCATGCGCCCCAACTCCCCCTGCGGCACATGCTGCTGGAACGCGGTCGTCCACGTGACGATCGCCACATCCAGCGCGATGCCCGCGAGCACTGTGGCCAACAGCACCCAGGGCAGCGGCAGTCCCCACCCCAGGGCGAGCAACGGCGCGGCGAGGGGCGCCCCGCCGACGACGGCCACGGTCAGCAGCCGGTACGGCCGCCAGCGCAGGCACACCACCGTCCCGGCCAGCAGCCCCGCCGCGAACGCGCCCTGCACCAGCCCCCAGTCACGCGCCCCCGCGTACTCCTGTGCCGCGACGACGGGCCCGAGGAGCTGGAACCCGGCCAGCCACGCGGCGACGAGGACGGTTCCGGCGACCGTGTAGGTCCACAGCCAGGTCCGTGACCGGAAGCCGGTCCAGCCTTCTCGCAGATCGGCCAACGCGCTGCTGACGGTCACGGGCGCGTCCAGGCGCAGCCCGAGCAGCAGGAGCGCGGCGACGGCGAAGCTGAGCGCGTCCCAGGCCAGCGCCCACGCCGGTCCGCTCGCCGCGACGACGACGCCGCCGATGGCCGGCCCGAGCACCTTGACCGCGTTGCTCGGCAGCCTGATCAGGGCGTTGGCCTGCTGCAACTGCCCAGCGGGCACGATCTGGGCCACGGCGCCCCGGGTGGCGGGCACGGTGAGGGCCACGGCCGTCCCGGAGAGGAAGCCGCAGACCGCGATGGAGGTGGTCGTGGCGTGCCCGGTGGCGACGGTGGCCGCGAGCGCCCCCTGAGCGAGGGCCGCCAGAAGATTGCCGAGGAAGAGCAGCCGACTGCGGGACACCCGGTCCGCGAGCACCCCGCCCACGAGGAGGAAGGCGACGGTCGGAACGGTGTTGGTGGCGAGCACCACACCGAGGGCACCGGCTCCCCCGCCCTGTTCGATCACGGAGTACGCGAGCGCGAGCGGCGCGATCGCGGAACCGGTGGCGGAGATGAGACTGGCGGTCGCGAACCGCCGGAAGGCCGCGCTGCGCAACGGTGCCGCAGGCTTCGCCGGTAACGCCGTCTCCACGATCCCCCTCACGGACACGGCCGATGGCCGCAGTCGATGGGCACAACGAAAGATCCCGCCCGATCAACCGATCGGACGGGATCTCGCCAACTCCCCAAGTTCCCTTGGAAAGTCGTTGCTGTGGACCCCACCCGACCCCACTGGAACGTAAAAGCCCAGGTAGACGCCTTGGAGGCGCTGCTACGTAAGCTACCAGACCCCTCCAGCCCAGCCATGCAACGCAAGCGGCGTGCCACTCCCCGAACTGCCAAGCAGATCAAAGGCGATCAGGCTCAGGAGCTCATTGCCGCGTACAAGGCCGGAGCTTCCGTTTACGAGCTGGGTCGACGCTTCGGCATCAACCGCCGCACCGTCGGCGACATCCTCAAGCGCCACAGCGTGAAGACCCGTTATCGCAAGCTCACTGCCGAACAAGTCGACACAGCAGCTCGCCTCTACGAGCAGGGTCTCTCGCTGGCGCGAGTCGGCGAACGCCTCGACGTGACCGCCGACACCATCCGGAACAACCTCCTCAAGCGAGGCGTGAAGATGCGAGACCGGCACGGGCGGGAACAGTAGTCGTGGAGGGTGGACTAGCTACCCTGTCTCACAACTCAGCTTGTACTCCCTTCGGTTGAAGAGGGGAACTGGTGTGTTGTGCGAAGGGCAGTCCCTGCGACTCCCCGAAGCTCTTGAACAAGCCGTTTCATCTCAGTCTCGCTGACACTGAGATCCGTGTCTGTCTTCGGGTGCCACAGTGCCAACTCTGGGTCCAGAAGATGATCGGTCAGCCGCAGCACTTCGACAGCGTGCACCAGACGGTTGCGCTCCCACAGAGCTTTGGACATGCGCTGCTCCAGGCGCACGAGGTCCTTGTAGAGCTGGTCGTTCTTCCCCTTTGCGACGCGAGTCTCCTCGCAGAGCTTCAGAAGCTCCTGACGAGCGCCACCAACACGCTTGAGTGTGGCTGCCACTTGAGCCTTATCTTCACCTCGCGCAACGGTGACCAGGTAGGCCACGCAATACTCAAGTGCCGACGCTTCAGCGGTGATCTCCCCGAGGGCCTGGAGGAACTTGTTATCTGCCACACCGTCATAGTGTCAGATGATCCCACTGAGGTGTGAGCCATCAGCGAGGTTGCGACACCTCCGGCATGCCGCATTACTACGCTGCTTGGTCGTAGTCGATGTTCAACTTGCGTGAGGCTCGTTCAATCCAGTCTTCGTGACGGCCGAGCTGGTGAGCTATGACTGTGCGCTCGTCACGCTCTACTTCGAGCATGCCGTGAACTTCGTCAACGCTGGATTGGAGCCGGTCAATCTTCTGGTCGACCTTCTCGAAGCGGTCGTCAAACTTCTTTTCCAGGTCATCGAAGCGCTGGTTGAAGTATTTTGCGAGCGATAGAGCGAACTCGTCGAATTTTTTATCTAACTCATCACGGTTTTGTGTTGCCATATTTCCATTATGCGCCCACCGCAACATGAAATCAAGGTAGAAAGTCAAGTCATTGACTCAATCCGATGGGAGGTTTTAAATAAGACTGGATACTCACTAAAAACCAAAGGAGGGTTACTCAATGAGTGAACAGCAACAACCAGAGGGCCAGGGCGAAGAAGCCGAAAAGAAGGTCTTTGCACCACGGATCAGCCAGGAGTTACGTGCCCAGATAGAGGCATTGAGAGGCATCACAGGGCACACGATCAACCAACTTGGCGAAGAGGCACTACGAGACTGGACCGAGAAGATACTCGGAGATCCAGAAGTCCGTAGCAAAGCTATGGCTGGAATCGAGGAACAACAACGCCAGCTTCAAGAGCAACGTGCTGCTATCGAGAAGGTGCTCGGTACGTCAGCGACAACCGCTCCAAGCGAGGCGCCGGCGGAAACAGGATCGAGTCGTGGACGTCGGGGCAAGTCGTCAGAAGGATAGAGAGCTTTCGCCTCGGTTGCCAAGTAGCGCTCAAGGAATCACAAACGTAACACTGTATTTGGCGCGTGTCACTGCCACGTAAAACTTCGCCTGCTCGTTGAGCTGATTGAAATCACGGGTCCGGTAGTAGGCGATCATGGGCTTCGTCGGGAAGATGAGTACGCGGTCATAGGTGCTGCCCTTCGAAGCACCCATGTTCATCGCTTCGAGGCCGCAGGTAGGCGTTCGACGGTCCCAACGCAGCATGACCGGAGAATACTTCTCCACGTACTCTGGTACGTCTGTCTTCTTGATATCGAAGATGCCATCGTGCCCCGTGATTTCGGCGTTCTTCGAGATCGTGCGAGGAAGCTTCGGGTAGAGGTCATCCGCGAAGTCGCAGATCGCCTGGTTGCAGCGATAGCTCTCCACGCGGTTGTCAATGGCGCAGAGATCACTGCGCTCACTGAACCAGTCAACGATGCGGCTGCCCTTGTACTGCTTGTTCCTCACTGCGGTGTTCGTCGAGAAAGTGGCTTGGCGAGGATCACCGACCATTGTGAGGGCGATTGGCGACTTCATCAGGGAGTCAAGCAGGTCAAGGTCGTAGCCCGCCATGTCCTGAATCTCGTCGACGTAGATGTGGTCGTACATCCCCCCAAGCCGATCAACGACCTTGCCGCCGCTTCGCTCGTTCGCTTCATGGGCAAGGGCAGCAACCTCGTTCCGATAGACCGCCTTGCTTTTGTCGAGGTAGTAGTGCATGGGTCTACTCTTCGGAATGCTCCAGTGTCGCTTTCCGAGGAAATTGAGAGCACCCATTACCCCAGTCTCACCCAGGACATAGCTCTGGTAGGGCCGTGCGCACTGATTCATCAGGAACGTGAACCACCCCATGACCGTGACGTGGCTCGGAAGAATCCCCGTGCCAGCACTCAGCCGGTTCACAATCTGGTTTAGGTTCTCGTTGGTATACGTCGTCACCAGGACGCGCTTCGAAGGGTCTCCGAGAACTTGGTCGATGATGTGCTGAGTCTTACGCGAGCCGGCCGCCGCTATGATGGCTCTGTTGTTAGGAGACTGCATCTACCGCTTCCTTGATGTACTCCGGTATGGTGATGCTCTGGTCGCTTTCGAAGATGGCTAGCGCGCAAGTCGTCTTGTTCTTCTTCATGTAGTCGAGCAGATTGTCGTCCGTCGTGAAGTTCTGCCCGAGAACCGTGTTCAACGTGGCACGGCCGTTCGCCTTGAAAAGTTGAGGCTCTAGCGTCTTGAAATTCACATCCTCGCCCACGTGTACCGAAATATTAGGAGAGGAAGCGTAGGCGTCGTAGCTCTTCTTGACGTCGGCCGCGTCTCTACCGTCGTTATCTGTGACGACTGTGACGCGGTTTTCCGGAAGCAGTGATGCGATGTCAAGGAAGCGTTTAAAGGAGAGTCCGCGGACGTTGATAACGTCGATTCCGTCTTCTGCGGGAAGCCTGCCACCGTGCGCGTCCATGTAGGCTCGCTGAACCACCAGTTCATCCGATGGACCTTCGACGAGGATCGACCGCTTCGCCAGGACCAGGCGCAGAGTGTCATATCCTGACAACTTTTTGAAGTAGACCTGTGTGCTTGCTGGAAGGCGGTCGAGACGGAACCCCTCGGCCGAAGACAGCAGGACGAGCTTTTCAAGGCCCAGCTTGTTTAGGACGTACGAGCTGTGCGTGGCAATGAAGACCTGCTTTTCCTTGCACTTGTCACTGATCTTCCGTACCAGCTTCCCCAGGTTTGGGAATGACAGGTGGTTTTCCGGCTCCTCGACGAGGATGGTGTGAGCCATCTCAGCATCTTGACTCAAGGCGAGCAGAATCTTTAGTGCACTCTGCTCGCCCTTACCGACGAACTGGAAGGGGAGGTCATCGAGGTGGGGAACGATGCCGCTTTCCCAACTTGTCTTCTGTGATACGTCGATGTTCAGCGTCAGTTCACGGTCACTCATACCGCTCGGAGTGCTTCGCAGCTCGCGGTTGATTTTCACGATCGACTCGTCTTCTGCGAACGTCTCGCGCAGGCTGCGGTATGCACGTGTCAGCTTCACCCGATCGTCGGGTTGGAGTTTTGAATTGAGAATCTGCTTCATGTGGTAGTCAACACCACTTTGGAGATGGATGTTCGCAGCGTCAATGAGTGAAGAAGAAGCTGGGATGCTGTTGCGAGTTACCCCATTGCCAGAGAAGGCCATCCAATCAACTCTGTAATACTCCGTCGGAACCAACCGCACATGGTCCGGCTCCTTGACGAACTCCTTGTATTCCGCGTTATAGTCGGGGTTTAGTGAGACACGAATCCGCACACCAGGTTCGTCAATCTTCTGGAGGTTGTTCGTTCCTTTAAGAGCGGCTGTTTCAGACGTCGACTCAAGAAAGAGTTCGATGACGATTTCCGGCGGTGTGAGAGCTTGGCCGCTGTGCAAGGAGGCAACCCACTCGTCGACCGCGTCCTTGTGGAAAAGGTACGGAGACAGATCTTGATAGAGCGGGCGTCCATGAAGCTTGCCGGTCAAGGCGAGGCCGATCGCCTCCAGGATCGTGGACTTCCCTGCGTCGTTGTCGCCGACCAAGATGTTCATCTTGGGGTCGAACTCAAGCTTGAAGTTACGAAACGTTCGGTAGTTCTGAATAATGATCTTGGTGAGCACGTCGCCTCCTTGTTGCTCTTAAGTTTTAGTGATCTTGATTCGGGGCGTGCTCGCCTCGATGAGGATTCGCCAGGAACGCTGTAGTCATCTCTCGCACAACGCAGCAGCCCTGACACATCGGCAACTTCAGTCGAACGGGCCACACACAGTAGCGGATGTAGACGAGATCAATTGACGCCGTGTTACATGACCACGTCAGGTGATCTTCCAACGGAGATCAAATTTGACCGAACCCGATCACTTCCCGCGCTCACCCGACACGGCCCGTTCTTGCATCTCCCCCTCCAACACCCACACGAACGCCACGCCTCCCTTGGGGAACGTCCAGCCCTCGTAAGCGACTTCGACGCTCGGTGACGGGTCCGACGCGGAGAGATGGGTGTACCGCGGCTGCCGTGGCCCGGAGAGGTAGTCCAAGACGTTCATGCGGCGGATACCGCAATCGCCGTACCAAAGCTCAGCCCTGAAGTCCTTGGTCGGCTGGGCGAGATCGAGGTGCAGGACGTGTCCGTGCTGCTGTACCAACACGCGGTAGGTGTATGACACGGTGATCTCTTCGTCGGTCTTCACTTCGCCGAGGTTGCAGGCGAAGACCTGCCCCTCCTTGCGCACGCTGCGACGTACCTTCTGGGGCTTGCCGTTGACGGCGATCTGCACCAGCTCGAAGACCTCGGGCGACGAGGCGTCGAGACCATCTACGGGCGGGAGGTACCACTCTGCTGCGGAAGTCGGATCGGCCAACAGTTCGCGGTACGCGTCCAGGTCGGACACACAGGAGAAGCGCAGTACCGGGCTCGACGGTACGAAGCGGTACTCCCAACGGATGGTGGCGACGAACATCGCGCCTTGGCCTTCAGCCGGCCCTTTGGTCCAGGGTGCGAGCGCTACGGCGACGTGGGCATCCTCCCAGCGTTGCCGGGCTCCAATGATCTGCTCCTTCAAGTCACGGTAGGCATCGGCGGCGAGCTCCTGGTCTCCGAGCTGGATGCTCAACGTGTTCTCGACGATGCGGTCGAGCGTCTTCTTGGAAGCCACGTTCGTCAGGGACTCCGGCGCGAAGGCGAAGCCGTCGACCACAGCGTCCCGGATGGCTGGTGCCTCTTCGGAGAGCACCTTACGGAGACGCTGGTTGGCACGGGCCTCGGCGTCCGCCTGGTCGATGTACTCGAAGAAGATGGCAATGAGCCCAGTCGTGAAGAGGGCCGAGCCGACCTCCATCACGGGGAGACTGTCCAGCCAGGCGCCGGCCGTGTTGCCGCTCACCCAGTGGGCGAGGAGCATCAGAGCTATACCAACCACCGTGACGACGGTCGCGAGGAGTGCGAGTTTGGTCTGGTATAGGCGCTCGAGCGGACTTGACATATACAAGATCAATTATAACAAACGTGCAGCTCAGAGCAATGGTTGACATGAGGAAAGGCCCCGAGCCGCTAGGTACGACTCGGGGCCCCTCTGGCCTGGCTCACACGGGCGCTCAGCGCTTCGTGCCGCCGCTGCCTCCACTGGTGCGCAGCATGGCCATCACCCCCTCCCAAGTGCCGGGGACCTTGGATCCCGACTATAGGACACAAAGTCATGGGATGCAGAGTCTTGGGATACAAGGTCTCTGGATTTTAACGCTTGGGACTTATGTAGTTGGGCGTTGTTATGGCAAAACAGCCCATCTCAGACGCTGCCCAGACCTTTGGGGCTCGGGTACGCACCCGCAGGAACGAGCTCGGCAAGAGCCAAGAACGCCTTGCCGACGACAGCGGTATGCACTGGACTTTCATCGGGCAGGTCGAACGAGGCCAGCGCAACGTCAGCCTGCACAACATCCTGAAGATTGCCGAGGCGCTCGGTATCGACCCAGGAGAGCTGGTGCGGGGGCTGAAGGCGCCGGAGGATGCTCACAGCAGCAGCGACGGAGCCTCCGCTTCATAGAAAACTCATTGGCATCCCGCCACCCTCGACGCAGTAGAATTTCTGCGGGTCGTTCCTTCGGACGACCAAGAGCCCACGCACCAGTCTTGAGGTGGCCGTGATCTTCAGATCGGTAACTCCCGAGTATCTCCTGGCTCTGGCCACCGAGTTCTACGTGCAGTCACACGACTTCAACGGCCTACCGGTGCGAGCCCTTGAAATGGAACCGGACGACCTCCGAGTGCTCCTCCGGCCGCTGGTCGAAGCGGGCAGCCTTTACGTAAACTACGGCGACCGGCACCCCAACCCCCATATCTTGGCGTTCGAGCCGGAGTCACGAGAGCAGCAGCTTGAAAAGCTGGCAACCAACGACCTGGCTAGCGCGTGTCTCTATCCCACGATTGGTCACCTTGAGTCGGTTGTGGACCGCGACACATACCGAGGCCGGCCGTACAGCCTCGAACTTGCCCTCGGGTATCCCGCCCTCGGATACCACTTCTTCGATCTTTCGATCCTGGAGTCATACCGCAACGATCCTCGCTACTACTACAGCTTCGACATCAGCGGCAGGATCAGCATCCACGATGAACACTTCGGGCAGTCAACCATGCCCGAGCGGGATCAGGTCCTGCTTGAGTCGTTCGGCCTGGCGCTACAAAAGGACGACGGATGGGGCGTTGTCGTGTTTCGGCGATACCTGTCTTCACTTTCTCCTGAGCATCAGCAGATCTGGAAGGCCAAGCAGGAGGACGACAGAGAAAAGTTTGTTCCACACCCCGACTACTGGCGGTCGAGTATTTTGGGAGACTGGCACGAGAAGCTCTCCCTGTTCAGGGCGTTCTTGGAAGAGATGGAACAGATCAACGCCCTCGCACAGCACATCGGGCGACCGCCACTCTTCCGGAACGTCTACAGTGAGAATTGGCCCAATGACTTCGGTTACCTGATCCGCCCGACGGGTCGCGAGCTGGCCAACTTCGCAGGTGTCCTCGACAAGATGCTCTCAGACAATATCAACCGTGACTTTTTCCAGAACGAGGTCCCGTACGAAGATGAGCGGACCGACAGGCATAACCGCATTGTTGTCACACAGCGGGGGACCATCCGAATCCTTGACGAGTGGATCAAGGCGAAGGTCCGGTGTGAGAATCCTGAGCTGATCGAGCACGCCATCAAGACGCTGAAGGATGTCCGCAAGAAGCGGAACCCAAACGCTCACACGATCAGGCCCGACGAGTACAACGTCGCGCTGTTCAAGGAACAGGTCAAGCTTATGCGTGATGCCTACCGGGCTTTGGTGACATTGCGGCAGATCCTTCAACTTCATCCGGCAGCGCGCGACTACGTGGTGCCGGACGTTTTGGAGAACCAGGAGGTTTGGGAAATTTAGAAAGCGTCATAGTTCCCTTGGTTAAATTCCTCTACCCATGCTGGAGGAAGAGTTCCATCTGTCGCTCGTTGGTGACACTCCTCCTTTGCTTCGCTCAATCGATCTTCGTGCTGCTGTGCATAGTTCATAGGTAACCGCCCATCAGTACGGCCAAGATAGTTCACGTCGGCATCCCAGTTTTCCTTATAAACTTCGTATGCATCATTCAGGCAAGTGTCAAGCCTTGACTGCTTATCAAGCACTTCCTGTTGCTCGATTTCCTTTTGTTTTCGGGCGGCCTCCATCTGCGCTCGCGCCTCTGCGCGAACCTCTTCTTGATGGTTTTGATAGATGAAGTAGTAGCCAACCCCATATAGGGCTGCCACTGCAACCGACAGCACCACCGCAATTATTCCAGCCCTCTTAACCTTCTGGCTCTTGTTGGCCAAGGATTCACTGTCAACTATCGAAGCCTTGCCGATAGCGATCATTCCAAAAATTAGCCCGAGCAATGGGATGACACAGCCCACCATACCCCAGGCCGCAAAGCTCATACCCTTACTTAATTCCTTCCTCTCGTAAAGCTCGCTCTCTCTATCCATTGATCAATCCAGTTTAATTATCTTTCATGATATAGCTTTCTGATCATTAATGCAAGGTTTCGCTTTCCTGTCTCAGATAGTCGATCCAGGGGTTTACGCCGCGTGCGCCTCCTGAGCTGATCGCGCGGCAGGTAGCCAAGTGGCCTAGTGGTCATACCCGTTGGATAGTAGGCTCCGCCCATGTCGAATCCTGCTGTCTGTGAGATCAACCAGTGCGGCGTACTGGCCATCGGACGCTGCCACAACTGCGGGCTCGCCTTCTGCGGTTCTCATCAGGCCAGTGGCTACGCAGGCACGCCCCTATATTCGAACGAGTGCGCGCCTTGCAACGTCAAGCTCGGCCCTCCTATGGACAGGATGCTCAGGGCAGGCCAGAAATTCCGCGAGAGTGCGGGCGCGACTACACCTGAGACGGCTGACGAGAGCGATAGCTCATTCGAGGATCTACTTAGCGCTCAGCGATCTAAGCGAAGTAGCGAAAATAGCCAGGAGCAGCAACAACAAGCTGAGATAGCTGCCTCGGTGGCCCGTCGCGAGCAAGAGAAGCGCGAAGCAATTGCAGCTGCTCGTGACCTGATGCCGGAACTCGATCAAGCTATCACTCACCTGCGGAAATATGCGCCGGAGCAGGTCTTTCGCGCGAGATACCCCGGGCAGATCCCAAAGGGACTATATGGAGTACGCACCTGGTATCGCTGGTACAAAGCTGCTGGTTGGGCAATTACAGCCAGCCGTCCAGAGAACCGAATCGGAACCAGCCTCAAGAGTCAGCATCTCCTGATCGAGCTCCGCATCCCGTTCGACGAAAATCGGGAAGCGTCTGTCAAATCACCACACTCAGGCAAGTACGGCATCCCGGGTACCAACTGGGGTGGTTCACCCTACGAGTTGCTTCTTGACGAGTTCCCCGACGAGGGGATCTATGAAGCAGCCGTAACGATGTGGGACTTCGACAACCCGACTCACACCACTCAGTCACTTTATGCTGACGAAGCGCTGCGGATAGCTATTGACGCAATCGCCGAACGAATCAGCATATACGAACAGCGACTCAAAGCTGGGAAAGACGTCTACCTCGATCGATAGACGTTCGGCTCCGCTTCAAGGGCCACGGCGACCACGAGGTACAAACGGACGAGTGACCACCCACCCCGCCGGCCCACTAGCCGAGCCCCGAACCGCCACCGGCATGCAATCAGCTCCACCTGGCCACCACCACCCCACACTCCCTACGCTGGTCGCCATGCCTTCAACTGACGTGAGCGTCCGCACCCTCGACGGCCTCCTCTTGGCGGGCACCTTGGTTACGCCGGAGCAACCAACCTCCCGAGTCGTGGTGCTCGTCCATGGTGGAGGTGTCACTCGCGAAGAAGGCGGCTTCTTCACACGGCTGGCGACCGGGCTGGCCGAGGCCGGTGTGGCCTCGCTGCGCTTCGACCTCCGCGGGCACGGGCAGAGCGAGGGTCGCCAGGAAGACCTCACGCTCTCCGCCATCCTCAACGACATTCGGGTTGTGCTGACATACGTCCGCGAGGCAACCGGAGCCGTAGACGTCACACTGCTTGGAGCCAGCTTCGGCGGCGGTATCTGTGCCTACTACGCCGCCCAGCGTCCGGACGAGCTCTCCCGCCTGGTCCTCTTCAACCCCCAGCTCGACTACAAAAAACGCACCATCGACAGTCGGCCGTTCTGGGAGAACGACTACCTCCAGGAGGAGGCAGCACGGCAGTTGGCCTCGGAGGGCTTCATCCAGTTCACGCCGACGCTCAAGCACGGGCGGCCCATCTTCAACGAAGTCTTCTGGTTGCGTCCCCATGAAGCCCTCGGTGACGTCAAGGCTCCAACCCTCATCGTGCACGGCACCAAGGACACCCTCGTACCGTTCGAATCGTCCAAGTCGGCTGTCTCCCAGTTCCGGGCACCGTGCCAACTGGTCGAGATCGAGGGCGCACAGCACGGCTTCGCTGTCCACGACGACCCGCAGTACCTCAATCCTCAGAGCCAGGAGTGGCAAGCCTTCGTGATTCGGACGGTGGCGGAGTGGGTGACCACCCCTCTATAACTCTCACGTAGCTCGCAGAGCTTCGCGGAAGTCTCGTACCGCAGGCCGGCTACTCCAGCGATCCAAGGTGTGTAGGACTTCACCGAGTACCCGCAGGGTCCGCTCTGACTTCATGGTGTGGGCTACCTCAGCAGAGACCCGGCCGAGTTCGGCGGCCTCGTCGGGCTCACCGCAGAGCGCCACAGCAGCCGCCCGCCGCGCATTGAAGAACCCTGTATCCCGCCGTGACAGCGTCCCGGAGGAGATTGCCTCCCCGAACAGCTCCACAGCCATGCTCGGCTTCCCGGCTTCGGTGTACGTCACGGCGTTGCGGAGCATCAGGGTGTCCTCGGCGAAGTACGCCCCGAGGGGGTTCGGGTCATCGCCGGGCACCTCGGTCAGAAGACTGCGTGACTCGTCGAGCTTCTGCCTGACGGCGTCCAACGGTTCGCCGGTCATGGCCAGGCCGAGGGCCTCTTGCTGGGTGACCTCGGCATGGACCCGTGTTGGCAACTGCCACCGGTCGTGCCGAGCGGCCTGGGCCAGGGTGAGCACTCGCAGGGCATCACGGTCATCGTAGGCCATTTGTGACTTTTTGAGCAGAACGTACCCCTGCATGGCTGCGTCGTCGGCTTCTTGAGCCCACTCCATGGCCCGGTCATACCAGAAGCCGGCCTGTCCGGGCTGGTGGATGTCGCGGTACAGCCATCCGGCGAACTCGGCTCCGTCCGCCCCGACCGACAGCAGCTCGCGGCGAGCCTTGGGCTTGATGTTGCGGGCGTGCTGCTCAATGGCCCCCAGCAGCCCGAGGACGACCGGCAGGATCTTCTTGGGACCCAAGCGCCCGTCGTCGCGCTTGGCGTGATCCAGCTGGGTGCGGAAGTAGTCGGCGACCGGGCCGCCCTGGTAGCGGGGGGAATCGTCCAGGGCGTTGGCTACGCGCTGGAGCTCTTCCAGGCCCAGACCCGGGAGGGCGGCAGCGGCAATGCCGCTGAGCAGGGTTCTACGGTGAAGCGGACTCATGGCCTCGTGTTCTGCGCTCGTGGTGCTGTCGGCTGGGATTGCCGACAGGCTGCCGAGGCCGCTGGTCGCCAGCGTGGAGGCGTCGATGGGTACGAAGACGGTCTGTCCGTCGACCACGACGGGGAGCAGCGTTGAGCCCTGGGTCTGGGACGACTGCTCTGGCTTGGGGTGGTCGGTCTCTTCCGGCTGTTTCGGAGTGGGAGCGGCGAACTGACTTTCGCTGCCTCGGAGCTTGAACCAAAGTAGATCGGCCGGAACGCCGAGGCTATGCGCCCAACTCATGAGCTTGGAGAGGTCCTGAGGGGCAGGACCATTCTCGATGCGGCTGAGCTGCGCCTGGGTCAAGCCGAGCCAGTTGGCGACGGCTCCCTGGGAGATGGGGCGCTCGTGGTGCGGGTGGGTGCGGTAGGCGTACAGCACCTTCCCGAAGTGCCAGCTCTCCAGGGCCTCGCGCATCTGCGGGTGCTGCCAGAACTCGGCAGGGAGAACGGGTGGTTGGCCGGCTGAACCGCGCTCCTGGCGGGCGCAGGCCCCACACCGATCTCCGGCGTTATCCCTGGCCAGGCGGGTACCGCACTGGCAATAGCGGGCTGGTGGTTGTGGTGCCATGCCGCTGTACTCCCGCCCCTGTTGCCACTGGTTTTACCCAACCCAGCGTATTGCCATACGGGGCCCGTGGGCGGCAATACGCCGGAGGTATACCGGCGTATGTACGGCCGTAGTTGGCGCAGGTGGGAGACCTAAGCAGGCTCGGTAACCCCCGTTTTTCTACCCGTCCAGCGGACGGGGCAAGGAGCCGACCATGCGACCTGCTTCACCCCGACTTGCCTACGGCTATCTCCGCATGCTGCCGGGGCTCGGCATCGACGACGTTCTACGTCTCCAACGAGACCTGGTGGTCTTCGCCGAGAACAACGGACTGGTTCTCGCAGATGTGTTCGTCGAGGCCCAGTGGCAGCAGCTCAAGGCGTGGCAAGAAGTTGTAGCGCACAGCCGCATGAAGAACGTGACCCACGTCGTCATGCCCTCGCCCGAACACCTGCACCAGATTCCCGTGTTGGCGGAGATCATGCGGGACGAGGTAGAGCGCGAGATTGGCGGCCAGCTCTGGTTGGTCGAGCCGTTCGAAGAGACCGCCCCTCAGAGCCAGGAGGCGGGCCGTGAGTAACCCACGACTGGTCAGCCGGCTGGAGCTTGCCGCACAGCGTGACGCCTCGCCCTGGGCTCGTCGCCACACCCGTGATGTCCTCAGTGCCTGGGGCTTGGTGCCGGAGCGGATCGACACGGTGGAGCTGTGCGTCAGCGAGCTGGTCACGAACGCAGTGCTCATTACCGAGGAGACTCTGGGCGCTCTGGTGGCGCGCATCTCGCTGACGCTGATCTACCTGCCCGGCGAGCTGGTAGTTGAGGTAGCAGACGGCTTCTACCAGCCGCCTGTGCGTAAGGGGACCGTCAGCTCTCAGGCCGAGAACGGCCGGGGGCTGATCATTGTGGAGAGTCTCGCCAAGGAGTGGGGATTCTTCCAGCCGCCGAGCGGCGGCAAGGTGGTGTGGTGTCGGGTGGGGTTGGGGTAGGCAGTTCACCAACCGGGGTACACAAGCCCTGGGCAGTTGAGCCCCTCGTACTGGGCCAGTTCGGACGGCCAGCCGTCCTTGAAGTCGGCAGCCGGATAAGTCAGTTCGTCCTGGCTGACTTCGGCGAACGCACCCCGATCGTCAGCGCGGTAGAATGTCGTGGCACCTCGAAAAAGATCTTCCTTGGAACGGCTATCCCAGTCGCGGCTCAACGTAACAAACACAATCTCCGGGCGCCCGTTTCGCTCCCGGCATGTGATGCCTGTCGAGTTCCCCCATGTGCCGTGATTGAACCAGGAAGCGTCTCCCAAGCCGCGCAGTGGCTTGAGTTCACCGCTTTGGTACTCGAAGTGCCAAACAAGGATCGAGCGACCACCGGCAAGCCCAACAACGAAGAGATCGTCCTGGTCGTCTTCGTTTAGGTCGACTGGCTCTCTCCAGTTAAGCCATTTTGGCTCTGTGAGCTGGTGAGCGCTGTACTCTTTCTTGTCGACGATAATTTGAGAACGGCTACCACCATTACCGAATGACACATTGATACTCAGTTCTCCGGTTCCGTCGCCGCTTCCTTTCAAGAGCAATGCTGCTCTATCTTTCTTGTCGTCGCCGTCAAAGTCTCCTTCCCGGATCCCCAAACAATCGTCCTGACGGTGCTCACAAGGGTTGGGGAGGTCCTCTCCACGGCTAAAAAACCACCAGCCAAAACTCCCTGCTACCAAGATGAGAAGGAGCGCTGGCAGTAGTCGATTCCTAGATGCCAATGCGCTCTCCCACCTATGAATTTCCACGAGCACAGTTCGTGGCAGCAGTCGTATACTTCCCAGGATAATGGGCAAGCATGCTCTCTGACTCTCCACCCGCTAGCTCACGTCGCGAGGGGATCCACAGCTCGCCGTACCTGATGCCCTGCACGGCTTCTAGATCAGCTTTGGAAGGGTAACCGTAGAGCTTTTCTTGCGCCGGCGTAGCATGAGGACATGGATCGGCTGTCAGCTTGAATGTCTCTGGACCGTTTTCGTCGGTGACATAGGTTCTGTACTGGCTGCCGCCTGCTTCGTAGTCCACAGCAATCTTGAAGGTGTACGCACCCTGAAAGGCAAAGAAGGCTAGACTAAAAACTTCCTCATCTCCTTGGAAGTTGAGAGTCTTACGTTGTTCCTGGAAGTAAGGGGTGCCGGCATCGTCATCGTCGGCCGGATAGACAGCCTCCATAGCTGGAGTTCCCATATAGAACTCAGCCTCGCTGACCCAGTCACTATCCTTACTGGGCGGCATCAGAAAGGCAGCACCTGTAGGCATGAGTTGCTTCTTGATGTCTACAGGGCGAACCTCGATAATCTCGATGTCCTTCTTGTCATCGTCTAGTCGTTTGACAGCAAACTGGATGCGCAACTCGCCGAGCAGGTAGCCATGTTCTTCAAGTGAGTTCCGGAAGCCCGCAGGGAGCTTATCTACCCCGATAGAGTTGTAGCCCTGCAACGGCTTGGTTACCAGATCAACTTTGTTATCGGGAACGGCCGCGCTCCATGCACCGTTCATGCCCGTCACGGAGTATGCGTTTACGTTGAGCGCATCACCGATGGGGAGCTTCGCCGGCGGCTTTGGCGAAGAGTTGAGTGTGTCGCCGGGCCACTCTTCTCCAGTCCCCTCTGTGTCGTTAGGCCACGACAGGAACGTAAAAGGCAATGTCACAGCGAGAGCAAGAGAAACGAAAGCCTGCCGAATGAGGAAGGTCCTTGTAGATTCCTTGCGCTCTGGCAGTGGCTCTGGCGAGTCCGGCTCGTTGCGTTGTGGCTCCTCGGACAGCGTCAACGAGGCGTCTGATTGAATAGATATGTCGGTGAAAACAGGTTGGTCGATTAGCGCTGGCTCACCGGCTGTTGGTTCTTGGAGAGGCTTGGTGACTGCCTGTTCGGGGATGATGGCTGCTTCGACGCTGGAGGAAGGAGCACCCTCCTGTACATGAGTACGGCTATCCGTTGTCGGCGCTTCTACTGGAACAGTTATTTGTTCCGAATCGGTTGAAGCTCGAGATGAGAGTCTCTGTCGTCCAGGCTCCAATCTCTCCGCAGCATATCTAGCAAACTCTACTACGTAAAGATCAATAGATTCAGTGGAGCCGCGACTGTTTTCCCCAGGCCATTTTCCCCTATTGATACGCTTAAGAAACCACTTCTGGCGCTCGATCTTAGTGCCCCCCGAAGGGCGCGAGCCGTCGTTAAGGGGAATCCCGTAACTAGCCCGCAGGGACTCAAAATATTCATCTCGCGTGAACGCTACGAGCTCCTTGGACAGGGGTAGTTCTTTGATCAAAAGATTTAACTGACTGGTGACTTTTCTCCGTATATCACGCACGTCATCACTTGACGAGATTTCCCACAAGCGACACAACTCTTCGCCTAGTGCTTTAAGTAGGGTATCCCGTGGAGCCTGGATACCAGCGCGATTACTAAGCGCCTGTAGCGTGCTCTTTAGTGGATACGTTGACTTATTTCCCAAGCTACATCCCTACCCCAATCAGCAAAATTATATCACTCGACACAAGAAGCTATTGCATTTGTTTTGGATTTATGCCATAAATGACATAATGAAAGAAGAATTACCGGAACAGCAATCAGAACAGGAGTCCAGAGAAGAGTATTCCCTTTACGATGCCATGGACGCACTTGCGCCGCAGGACTTCTTGGCGCTCTATCGAATAGCCGCCGAGCGTGAGTATATAAATCCTGACGCGAGTTCGGAGCTCATTGAGTTTGAAGATAGTCACGATGACCTAGCTCTGATCATACAGATGCATAATTACCTCGAAACTATCTCTACTCGCGATGTGCAAAGAGCTAGAGACGTACTCACTTTTTTTGCCGGTAGTCCACTTGCCAAAGACCGCTGGCATGTAGTCCGCTACGGACGATCACTTGCACAAGTGGACCACGATTCAGGCCTTGACCTATGGTGTCAATTTCTTCGAGATCCTGACGCAGAAGTGAGGGCTAAAGCCTTTGATCTGCTTGATGATTCGGTCGAAGACCCTGAGCTAACACCCGCCGACATCCTCCGCCTCACCAACGCCTACTACGAAGCCGAACGAGGCGAAAACCTCCATGACCCCGTGCGCCATGCCGGGGAGCTTGCTCTACGACGTCTGGTGAGCCTCATGGAGCCGGAAAACGAGTCGTAGGCCCGGCCATTACCACTCTCCACTGGTAACAGGATCCTGTTACCAGTGTCTCTGACCTGCACTTTTGCTGCTTCCAGCGGCAAGGGCAGTTGTCCTGCCGGACTCTCCCTGCCAGCTTTTAGCCATCGCCACAGAGCGACAGCCAAAAGGGCCCAACTGGGCCCTCAGACTCAAAAATCAACAGCGGAAAGGAAACTCACCAATGAGTGAACTCATGCGCAGGCCGGCAGGCATGCCGGTCTCCCGACAAGTACGGAACGAGCTCCGGCAGGTGGCCGGAGAGCTCCACGTCGAGCAGATGCGCACACGGGCCATCTCAACCGTGGCCGAGCACGCGATGGGAGAGGTCGCTCTCCTCAAGCGTACGCAAATGGACCTTGAGAAGGCCTGCCCCGACGCCGCCGAGGCCCTGGCTCTCATCGCCAACACGGCAGCCGGGGCAATCGCGAAGCAGGTTCACCGCTTCGGGAACGACCTGGCCTGACAGATGTCCACCTTCATCGGGCTGTGCCTGGTGCTGCTGGGTGTCGGTCTGGATCGTGTCTGGCTCTACATCCGAGAGCTCGACCGCCAGACCTACATCCAGCTCATCGAGACGGAAGCCAAGCAAGAGATCAGCGCCCAAGTACGTGAAGCCGAGAGGCGGATGCGTCGAGCGGCATTCCGGAGGAGCACGTGAGCGGTCTGGAAATCGTGGCGATCATCGCGGTCGCCTACGTCATTGGCCGCATCCGGCAATGGCAGAAGAACCGCGACGCCATCAAGACGGCGGAGGGCTTGGAGCGCATCGCCGACATCATGCGAAAGAAAGAGAAAGGAAGCAAGGAGTGAACCGTACTCCCGCCACAGCGGTCGCTGTACCGCTGGAACTGCTCAAGTCGAGGACCATCCGGGTTCTGACGGACTCATTCCAGGAGGCATTCACGGCCGCCTACGACGAGGAACGGGCTCGTAAGGAAGCTGCCAAGCGTCGGCTGTTGGCCGAGCTGCTGCGGGCTGACGAGTTCGCCAACTCGACAGCCTACGAAGACTACCAGCCGTGAACAACGGCTTCGAAGGCATGGCGGCGACCGCCCTCCGGACGGTCGCCCTCTTGCTGGCAATCGCCATCGGGGCTCGGTTGGTCTACGAGATTCTCGTTCCCCTAATCCCGGTGTTGGCGCCCCTGGCGATCCTGAGTGGGATAGGTGGAGCCATCCTCCACTGGCGCGGCCGGCGTTGGTAGGACCGTGGCTCGCTATCCGGGCGAGTCATGGTCCCCGTAGACCATTCCACAACAAGAAAGTTCGTTGCAGACCCGCGTACCAGAAACGCGGAGCCAACAGAGAGGCACAGGCGTTTCTTCGCCTGTGTCTTCGTGCGATCTTTCGCCCGAACCAACACCTTTTCATTTCAGACGAGTTCTGTAATAGCTAGAAGTGTGCCCGGGTGCAATAGGTGCATCGGGACATCGAAGAAAGGAGGGAAAGTAAGAACGTGACAAACCATCAAGTGCAGGAGGACGGAGGGTCGTCGGACGTACCGCGCCGGTTCCGGACCATCCTGGCGGATCCCCCGTGGGAGACGCACCAGCAGGGCGCCAAGGGTGCTGAACGGCATTACCGGCTCATGAGCCGGGAGCGCATCATCGAGCTGCCGGTATCCGAACTGGCGGAACAAGACGCCCACCTGTGGCTCTGGACCACAAACGCCACACTGCGCGACGGCTTCGACGTCGCCGAGGCGTGGGGCTTCACGGTCCGCTCGCCGCTGACCTGGGTCAAGTTTCGGTTGGGGCTTGGCAACTACCTGCGCAATGCCACTGAAACGCTGCTTTTCGCTACGAAAGGTAACGCACCGGTCAGGTTCCGCAGCCAGCCAACGTGGATCAATGCGCCGGTACAGGAGCACTCCAGGAAGCCCGACGAGCAGTACGCCGTGATTGAGCGGATTTCAGAGGGTCCGTTCTGCGAGCTCTTTGCCCGACGCCGTCCACCGAGCAACCGCGACTGGAGCGTCTGGGGAGACCAGATCGAGAGCGATGTTGTTCTCCCCGGCTTCCCAGTGCCGAGTGACCGGTAACACAACCATTAAGCGAAGTAACAGAAGGGAGATATATGGCAAAACGAAGCAAACGAAGTCCCAAGCCCGAGCGCCGGTTCGTGGTGCGAGGCGTCCAGCGCAAAGAGGTTGACCTACGCAAGCTGGGCCGGGCACTCATCGCACTGGCTCAGGCCGAGGCCGAGAAGCAAGCCGCCGAAGCCCACCAGGACGACGACCAACCCGAGGGGAAGGCTCGACATGGCCAACCACAGGGGTAACGAGCTGCTGTTCTCGGAACTGCACTTGCCTCGCCCACTCAGTGAGGCATCTGTGCTGGTGCTGCTGGGCCGTCTGGCCGCCGAACGCACCGCCTCTCGGCTGGTGTTGGAGGCAAGGAGCGAACGCGGCTCTGTCCGCTACTTGCTGGGCTGTCGCTCGGCAGAAGTGCCCCAACTGCGGTGCCTGTTCGCAGATTTCCTACCGGGCTCTCTGCTCATGCAGTCCGACAACGGACGGCCTCCGGCTCGACCTCGGGTCGACGTGGCCGGACGCCTACGGCTTCGCCCGGCAGGGATGCCGCTACGTAGCGACGTTGCCGAGGCCACCTCGCGGGCGCTGCTTTCCGCCTTGACGACGCCACTCCAGTCCGACGAGGCCCTGGCGATACAGATCGTCTTGGGTCCGCGGCGAGAGCCCCGGACCATGGCCAAGGATGTTCCGGACCCCGGAGCTTCCTTGGTGCAGAAGCTGGTAGCGGGCGAAGTCCGGGCCAGTACCGACACCCGGGCTCGGCTCAGGGAACGCCAGTCACAAGCCGGGGCCGCAGCCACCATCCGGCTCGGTGTAGCTGGACCAGATACGCGCCGGCGCCGAAACCGAATCCTGAGCCTGCTCAGCGCTATCACGGTGGCCCAAGGTGCAGGCGTGAAGATAGACCTGGTGCGCGAATCGGCCGACCGCCTCAACGACGTGCGTCTGCCTTGGCTGTGGCCCTTGACGCTCGGTGTCTCCGAGCTGGTTGGTCTGCTCGGCTGGCCGCTCGGTGAAGGCGACTTGCCCGGCAACCCGCTGCACCCACGACCGTTGCGCGCGGCGGCTCACGTGCACCGTGGGCCTCGGGTCTTCGCCCGAAGCGCGGCGCCGGGAGATGACCGCCTGCTGGGCATATCACCAAAGGACCAGACCTTTCATGGAATCGCTTACGGCCCGAGTGGTTCCGGGAAAACCACAGCCTTGCTCCACCTCATTTTGGCGGACATCCAGGCTGGTCGTCCGGTGGTCGTTCTCGATCCAAAGCAGCAGCTCATCGACGACATCTTGGCGAGAATGCCAGAGCATCGAGTGAACGACGTGGTAGAGCTCAATGCTGCCGACGAAGCACCGGTTGGCTTCAACCCTTTGGACGTCACCGGCCGTGACCCCGACGTGGTTGTCGACGGCATCTTGTCGGTCTTCAAGAGTGTCTTTGCGGACGGTTGGGGTCCTCGTACAGCCGATATTTACAGTGCCTCCCTGCGCACCTTGGCTCGGGGCAGCAACTCGAAGCATCCGGTAACGCTGGTGGACTTGCCGCGCCTGCTGGCTGACGCTGGTTTCCGACGTCAGTTTGTTGGCTGGGTACAGAGCGACGTCGGCTTGGCTCAGTTTTGGGCCTGGTACGAGAGTCAGTCGCCAGCAGCTCAAGCCAATATTATCGCGGCTCCCATGAACAAACTAAGACAATTCCTACTTCGACCAGCCATGGTCAAGATGTTGGATCAGCGAGAGGGACGCTTCCGGCTACGGGATGTCTTTCGAGACAACAAGGTCTTGCTGGTGCCCCTCAACGAAGGGCTCATTGGGCCGGGGACAGCTTCTCTGCTCGGCAGCCTGGTAATTGCTGAGTTTTGGCAAGCCACCCAGGAACGCGCCAATGAGCCATACGCCAGTGAGCGACCGGGCACGGTATACGTCGATGAGGCCCCCCGATTTCTGCACCTGCCCATGTCGCTGGCCGACGCCTTGGCGGTTTCGCGCTCGCTGTCGGTCGGCTGGTTCTTGGCCGCGCAGTTCCGCGACCAGTTTCCGGCATCCCTACGAACCGCAGTCGACGTCAATGCTCGCAGCAAGATTGTTTTCGCTAGCGAGTACGAAGATGCCCGCGATATGGCGAAGCTGGCTCCAGGACTGGAAGCCAAGGACTTCGTGGCCCTGCCGAGGTATCACGCGTATGCGAACTTGGTGGCAGACGGAGCGCCTTCTGGTTGGGCATTGGTCAAGACTCTGCCGCCACCGCCAGTTACGGCGGATGTTGAGGAAGTGCGGGCAGTAAGCCGGGCCAATTACGCCAGCCCAGCAAAGCCGAAACCTGAGAGCTCGGAAACGGCTAGCTCGGAGGAATCCTCCGCAGCAGTGCCACCGACACCAGAGGCACCAACCGCGATTGGGCGTAAGCGGCGAAGAGGTACGCAATGAGCGCTCGGGTAACGCACGGGAAGCGCTGTCCAGACCGTGTCACCGGTGCTGTCTTCGCTACTAAGTTCGCGACGGAGGTAGCTGAGGAGTTTGCCCAGCTCAGGCGGCAGTTCGGGCACGAGGCAGGAAGGGACTGACCCGCATCTCTGCTCATCTTCACCATCCCGCTGGCGGCCCTCACTACCTCGTCCACATCCATACAAACAAGCCCAAGATCTCAACGAGGATTTTGGAAGGGAGGAAAGAACATGGAAAAGAAAACAAGAGACATAGTTTGTGTGAAGTCAACGCTCTCGGAGCGTGATCTTGGCATCCTGGGATCGCTGCGAAAATTCCGACTGCTGACCACGGCATTGATTCGGCGGCTGCATTTTCCGAGTGGTGGTCAGAGCACACCGCGGGGCACTTCAGAGGAAGGATCGACGCCCAAGCGGCACGCTACCGTAGCGGCTGCCTCGGTGGCCACCATGCGAGTGCTCTCGCGGCTGGAGTCGCATGATTTGGTCGCCCGGCTGCATCGACGGATTGGCGGTGTCCGGGCTGGCTCGACCGGCGTCATCTGGCAATTGACCAGTGCTGGTGACCGCCTGATCCGACAGGGCGGCGACGAAGGTAAGCGGCGTCGTTATCTCGAACCGTCGGCAGCCTTCACGTTCCATACGCTAGCTACGGCTGAGCTCGCGGTGGAGCTTCACGAACTGGCCGACAACGGCGCCGTTGAGTTGGTCAACCTTGAGAGTGAGCCGGACTGCTGGAGGACGTTCTTGGCTCC
The DNA here is from genome assembly GCF_049974585.1 of Streptomyces sp. UG1. Lineage (NCBI taxonomy): Bacteria > Bacillati > Actinomycetota > Actinomycetes > Kitasatosporales > Streptomycetaceae > Streptomyces > Streptomyces sp. UG1. The sequence goes on from NZ_JBNGGG010000017.1 coordinate 109,460, forward strand.
ACACGGGGCTAAGCAGTGGCTCAAGCCGGACTTGTTCGCCATTACCGCCGGCGGAGACTTTGAGGACCACTGGTTTCTTGAGGCAGACCTCGGCACCGAGCACACCCCGGTCATTGTCCGCAAGGCCACGACTTACCAGCAGTATGCGGCCACGGGAGTCCACCAGAGTGAGCACGAGGTATTCCCGGTCGTGGCCTTCGTGGTGCCGGACGAACGACGCAAGGGAACGATTGAAGCGGCCCTAAAAACGGAGTCCACCACACGAAAGTCGTTCGCTACGGGCATGTTTCGTGTGGTCACGAAAGACAAATTTTCCAGGTTCGTCGCCGAGGGTGGCGCCTAAACGGACCCACCCTAGCTAGTAACCGCAAAGTCACTGTACGTAATTAGCAATAACGGAGGTAAAATGGAAGTGGTAAGGCAAATAAAGAAAATGGTGACCAGCGAATCGGCAGGGATCACCGAAGCAGAAGGAGGTAATACATGGCAGGAGTAAAGAATCCAGCCGACCGCGTCACCGGGAACGACTACGTCGCGTACCTGCGGGTGTCTACCAAGGATCAGGTGAACACCGACTATAACCCCGAAGGGATCTCCATCCCCGCGCAGCGGGAGAAGGTGGAAGAGCGCGGTCACGAGCTCGACTCAAGAAAAGCGGCGGAGTTCATCGATCCGGGGCGCAGCGCCAAGAGTATTGACCAGCGCCTTGAGTTTCAGCAGATGATCGCCTACATCCGGGAGCACCCGAATGTCCGCTACGTCATCGTCTACATGCTCAGTCGCTTCGCGCGGAACCGGCTGGACGACGCGATCATGGTGGCCACGCTGGAGAAGCTGGGCGTCAAGCTGGTCTCGGCCGTCGAGAAGAACATCGACGACACTCCAACCGGGCGCATGCTGCACGGCATGCTGGCGGTCATCAATGAGTACGCCTCCAGCCAGTCCGGCGCAGACATCGCCTACAAGATGGAACAGAAGGCCAAGAACGGCGGCACCCTGGGGCGGGCACCCGTGGGGTACCTCAACGTCATCGAACGGGGCGACGGCCGCGAGATCCGCACCGTAGTCGTGGACCCGGAGCGCGGCCCGCTCGTCAAGCTGGCCTTCGAGCTATACGCCACTGGTGACTACACCTTGGCCGATCTCTCCGACGAGCTATACGACCGCGGGCTCAGGATGAGGACCAACGGCCGGTACACGCAGACGCAGATCTCGATCAGCAAGCTGTCCGACCTACTGCGGGATCGGTACTACATCGGGTTCGTACGGTTCAAAGGCCAGGAGTACAAGGGACGGCACGAGCACCTCATCGACGACGAGCTATTCGAGCGGGTGCAGGGCATCCTTGAGTCGCGCAGCGTGGCCGACGAGCGGCGTCGGGTGCACCACCACTACCTCAAGGGCTCGTTGTTCTGCGGACGGTGCAAGCACCTCAGCGGCACCAAGAGCCGCATGATCCTCTCGCACGCCAAGAACCGTCACGGCAACGTCTACACCTACTTCTTCTGCACCGGGCGCTACAGCCACACCTGCGAGCTGCCGTACGTCAACGTCGGCCGCCTGGAGGAAGCCGTGGAGGACCACTACGCGAGCGTGCGCTTCAGCCCGCAGTTCGTCGCTGACGTACGGTCCCACCTAGCGGAGGCTGTTGGTGAGGAGAAGGCGTCGGCCAAGCTGTTGCACCAGCAGCTCTCACGGGAACTGCGCGAGCTGGACACACGCGAGAACAACCTGCTCGACCTGGCGGCCGACGGAACCCTGCCACAAGCCAAGATCCGCAGCCGCCTGCACGACATCGAGAGGCAGCGCCAACGACTTCAGCAGCGGCTCGGCGAGACAGACAACGACCTCGGCGAGGCGGCTCGTCTCATTGAGGTGAGCTTGCAGCTCCTTGAAGACCCGCATGCGCTGTACCTGCGGTGCAACGACGAGCAGCGCCGGATGCTCAACCAAGCCATCTTCGAGGGGCTGTACGTCGAGGAGGACGAAGACGGAGTCTCGGGGCGGCTGTCTCTGGAGCACGAACTGAAAGAGCCGTTCGCGCGGCTACACGCCACGCAGCAGGAGCGAACTCGGCGGCCGGCTGACGCGGCCAGCCCGAGCGCTGAGGGCACCGACAGCGCCCAGCTCGGCCGACAACGGCCTCGAAACGATGAGGCGGCCACCACACCAGGTGCCTCGGAGACTGTGCCCCAGAACGGCGAAAGCGCCCTCCCCCATCAGGGGAAGGGCGCTGCCTTGGGCACCTTGGACGTGCTACTGGGTGGCATACGGTTGGCCGTATGTTCCAATAGCTCGTCCATGGTGGACCTGAGGGGATTTGAACCCCTGGCCCCCTCGATGCGAACGAGGTGCGCTACCGGACTGCGCCACAGGCCCTTGCAACGAGTGAAACTTTAGCACCCCGATCGGGCTGCTCGGAAATCCGTTGCTGGTCGGCCGTCCTGTCCGGGGCAGGCGCGGCTGTCCGGCCGAAGGCGCGGCTACTCGTTGGCCGCGCGCGGCCGGTCGCCGTCCTCGTACTGGTCGAACAGCGGCGTACGGCCCCGCTCGCGCGCCCGGCGGGCGGAGACGGCCCGGCGGCGGGCGTCGCCGCGGCCCTCGCCATCGGCCCGGTCCTCGCTTCTGTCCTCGCTCCTGTCCTCGCTCCTGTCCTCGCCGCGAGCCGCCCGGCCCGCTTCCGCGTCCCGGCCTGCCGAGGCGGCCTCGGCGCCCGTCTCCCGGTCCCGGGCGACGGAGCTCGACCGCGCCGAGCTCCAGGCGTCCGGCGCCCCGAGGTCCACCTCGGCGGAGGCGCGCGGGGCGACCGGCGCGGTGACGTACGTCGGCAGCGGTACCGGGACCGGGTCCCAGCTCTCGCCGTGGCCCGGCCGCCGCTGCCGCTCGCGCTGCTGGTCGACCCACTCGGCGTGATCGGTCTGCTCCACGAGGGCGCGCCGGTCGGCGGCGAGGGCGGACAGCCCGGTGTCGGTGCCTGGTTCGGCCCCCTCGTCGGGCTCGTCGGCGCCGGGCCCGGCGTCGGCGCTCCCGCGTCGGCGGGACTGGCGGGCGTGCTCGCGCAGCCGCTGGGCCGCCACCTCGGCGCGGCGCCGGTCCATCTGGTAGGCGAAGCGGCGGCGCTCCTGGGAGCGCAGATACGCGATGTACCCGCTCAGCAGCAGGGCCGGAACGCCGGGAGCCCACAGGAAGGCGAGTCCTCCGACGGCGGCGACGATCGCGCCGAGGGTGAAGGCGAGGAACAGGACGACCGTCGTACGCCTGCGGCGCGCGAGCACCTTCGAGCGCCGGGCCCGCGCCGCGGCCGCTTCCCCGGAGGGGGGACGCCGGGCGGCGGGGACCCGCTTGCGTGCCTTGGCCGCCGCCGGGCCGGGGCCCGGTTCGGCCGCGGGTCCGCCGGCGCGCTCGGGCGTCGGCTTGGCCACCGGTTCGCGGGCGGGTTCACGGGCGGGTTCGCGCGCCTGCTCCGGGCGCCCGGACGCCTGCGCCTGAGCCGTCGCCTGGGCCTGCGGACGGGCCGGAGGCACGGCGAAGGCCCGGACGTCCACCGAATCGGTGGCATCGCCCGGTCCGTCTGCGCTGGGCTCCCCCTCCTCGGTGGAGCGCGCGCGCAGGTCCTTGGCGTACCGGCGCTCCATCCCCGCCCGTCCGGACAGCAACCGGATGGCTGTGCTGAAGCGTTCCGTCGGACGGGCCTCGTTCAGCTCGTCCTGCCTACGGAGCCACATCGGCACCAAGTAGGCGGCCCAGGCCCCGACAATGACTGCGTAGATGAGGCCGCTGCTGCTCACGCCTCACACGGTAGAGGGGTTTGCGTGAGGCCATCCGCCAATTGAGCCGGTGTGTCGCACGATCTGGCTGATATTTCGAACTTTTTTTGTGACCGATGCGATCAGCAGCCCGCCGAGGGCGCGAATTTAATGCCCGAGCCGGTCATCCGGCGATCAATTTCGAACACGTATTCAATTTCCGGGCCATGTCCGGTGCTATGCGGGATTCCCCTGCGGGTTCTGCCGGGTGTCCTGCGGGTTCGAGTGCGGCGTCTGCCGGGAGCGTGCCCGCTGCCAGCGGCTGAGCAACCCCTCCGGGACCTCTTCCGCCGTGAGCGCGAACACGAGATGGTCACGCCAGGCCCCGTCGATGTGAAGATATCGCGGACGCAGCCCCTCCTCGCGGAATCCGAGTTTCTCCACGACCCGGCGGCTGGGTGTGTTCTCGGGGCGAATGCAGACCTCGATGCGGTGCAGACCGACGGTCCGGAAACAGTGGTCCACGGCGAGCGCCACGGCGGTCGGCATCACCCCGCGGCCCGCCACCGCCTCGTCCACCCAGTAACCGACGTGCCCCGAGCACATCGACCCCCAGGTGATCCCGGCGACCGTCAACTGCCCGACCAGCCGCCCCTGGTACTCGATGACGAACGGCAGCATCCGGCCCGCGTTCGCCTCGGAGCGCAGGTGCCGGACCATCTGACGGTAGGTCGGCCGGTGCGCGATCGGGCCGCTGGGGGTCGGCGGCGGAATGGTCGCCTCCCAGGGGCGCAGCCAGTCCCGGTTGCGCCGGTTGACCTCGCGCCAGGCCCGCTGGTCGCGCATCTTTATCGGCCGGAGGACGACGTCGCCGTCCCCCAGCACGACGGGCCAGGATGGGCTGTTCAGCTCGCACCCCCACTGCCGGGTCTGGGGTGGTCGCCGCCGCGGAGCTGGTCGACGGCGTGGATCAGCAGGGGCTCCAGAACGGCCAGGCCGTCCTTCACCCCGCCGCTGGAGCCGGGCAGATTGACGATCAGTGTGCGCCCGGCGACTCCGGCCAGGCCCCGGGACAGCGCGGCCGTGGGCACCTTCTGGCGGCCGAACGCCCGGATGGCCTCCGCGATGCCCGGCACCTCGTGGTCGATCACCGCGCGGGTCGCCTCGGGGGTGCGGTCGGTGGGCGAGATGCCGGTGCCGCCCGTGGTCACGATGACGTCGTAGCCGGCGTCGACACCGGCGCGCAGGGCGGTCTCCACGGGGTCGCCGTCGGGCACGATCTGCGGGCCGTCGACCTCGAAGCCGAAGCCCTTGAGGCCGTCGGCGATCAGCGGGCCGCCCTTGTCCTCGTAGACCCCGGCGGCCGCCCTGTTGGAGGCGGTGACCACCAGTGCGGCATACGGTGCAACCAGCGCACCGCCCACCGAAACGTCGAGAGTCATGACCGGCTCCAGTCGCCCGACTTGCCGCCCGTCTTCTCCTCCACCCGTACGTCCGTGATGACCGCTCCCTTGTCGACCGCCTTGACCATGTCGATCACGGTGAGCGCGGCGACGGAGACCGCGGTGAGGGCCTCCATCTCGACGCCCGTGCGGTCCGTGGTCTTCACGGTGGCCACGATCTCCACGGCGTCGTCCGCGACCGACAGGTCCAGTTTCACACCCGACACCGACAACGGGTGGCACAGCGGGATCAGGTCCGGGGTGCGCTTGGCCCCCATGATGCCCGCGATGCGCGCGGTGGCCAGGGCGTCCCCCTTGGGGACCCCCTCGCCGCGCAGCAGCTCGATCACGCGGGGCGAGACGAGGACGCGTCCTGAGGCGCGGGCGGTGCGCGCGGTGACGTCCTTCTCGGAGACGTCGACCATGCGGGCCGCGCCCGCGTCGTCGATGTGCGTGAGACGGTCCTGGGTGGGTCGGTCCTGCGTGCTCATGCTGGTGTGGCGCTCCCGGTCCGGGCCCGTCGCGATGCGGCGCACGGGCCTGCTGTGCGCGACACGGTACCGCCAACCGGGGCCCCTCAGCCGAGCAGGACCACCTCGACCTCGGCACCGGGCTCGACGCTCACGGTGTCCTCGGGGACGACGATCAGCGCGTCCGCGTGCGCGAGGGCCGCGATCAGATGGGATCCGGCGCCGCCGACCGGCCGCACCTCACCGTCCGCGTACGTCCCGCGCAGGAACTGTCTGCGTCCCTTCGGGGAGGTCAGCGCCTCGTCCGCGCCGAGGGTCGCCTTCACGCGGGGCCGGTGGACGTCGGCCAGGCCCATCAGGGTGCGGATCGCGGGGCGCACGAAGATCTCGAAGGAGACGTACGACGACACCGGGTTGCCCGGCAGCGCGAGCAGCGGGGTGTGGTCGGGGCCGATGGAGCCGAAGCCCTGGGGCTTGCCGGGCTGCATGGCGAGCTTGCGGAACTCGACGCCGCTGCCGGCCTCGTCCTCGTCGCCGACGTGGGAGAGGGCTTCCTTCACGACGTCGTACGCCCCGACGCTCACACCGCCGGTGGTGACCATGAGGTCGGCGCGTACGAGCTGGTCCTCGATGGTGGAGCGGAGCGTCTCGGCGTCGTCGGCCACGGCGCCCACGCGGTAGGCGATGGCGCCGGCGTCGCGGGCGGCGGCGGTGAGGGCGAAGCTGTTGGAGTCGTAGATCTGGCCCTCGGCCAGTTCCCCGTCGGGCTGGACGAGTTCGCTGCCGGTGGAGAGCACGACCACGCGCGGGCGCGGGCGCACCCGTACCGTGCCGCGGCCGATCGCGGCGAGCAGGGCGATCTGTGACGGCCCGAGGATCGTGCCGGCTTCGAGGGCCTTGTCGCCCGCCTTGACGTCGCTGCCCCTCGCGCGCACGTGCGCGCGTGCCTCGGCGGGCCGGTAGACGTGGACCTGGCCCTGCGCGCCCTCGGGGGCGAGGCTGCGGGCGCGCATCCCGCTCACCGGGCCCTCGCCGAGGCCTCCGTCGGTCCACTCCACCGGAACGACGGTCTCGGCGCCGGGCGGCAGCGGGGCCCCGGTCATGATGCGGGCGGCCTGGCCGGGGCCCACCTGGAGCAGCTCGGCCTGGCCCGCCGCGACGTCCCCGACCACCTCCAGGGCTGCCGGATGCTCCTCGCTCGCGCCCGCGACATCCGCGACCCGTACCGCGTACCCGTCCATGGAGCTGTTGTCGAACGGTGGCAAGAAGACCGGCACCGTGACGTCGTCGACCAGGACGCAGCCCTGGGCGTCGAGCAGTTGCAGCTCGATGGGTTCGAGGGGGCGGACGGTCGTGAGGATGTCCTCCAGGTGTTCGTCCACCGACCAGAGGTGGTCCTGGCCGGTGGGGCGGGGCGCGGCGGTGCTCAACTCGCTACATCTCCTCGGCTACGTAACTGCGAAGCCAGGTCCGGAAGTCCGGGCCCAGGTCTTCACGTTCGCACGCGAGTCTGACAATGGCACGCAGATAGTCGCCGCGGTCGCCGGTGTCATAGCGGCGGCCCTTGAAGACGACGCCGTGCACCGGGCCGCCGACCTTCTCGTCCTGCGAGAGCTGCTGGAGGGCGTCGGTGAGCTGGATCTCGCCGCCGCGGCCCGGCTCGGTCTTGCGCAGGATGTCGAAGATGGCCGGGTCGAGGACGTAGCGGCCGATGATCGCGTAGTTCGACGGGGCGTCCGCGGCGGCCGGCTTCTCGACCAGGTCGTGGACCTTGACGACGTCGCCGTCCTCGGTGGGGTCTACGGCCGCACAGCCGTAGAGATGGATCTGCTCGGGCGCGACCTCCATGAGCGCGATGACGCTGCCGCCGTGCTGCTCCTGCACCTCGACCATCCGCTTGAGCAGCGGGTCGCGCGGGTCGATCAGGTCGTCGCCGAGCAGGACGGCGAAGGGCTCCTGGCCGACGTGCGGGGCGGCGCACAGGACGGCGTGGCCGAGGCCCTTGGGGTCGCCCTGGCGCACGTAGTGCATCGTGGCCAGGTCGCTGGACTCCTGCACCTTCGCGAGCCGGCCCGCGTCGCCCTTCTTCTGAAGGGCGGACTCCAGCTCGTAGTTGCGGTCGAAGTGGTCCTCGAGGGGGCGCTTGTTGCGGCCGGTGATCATGAGGACGTCATCGAGGCCTGCGGACACGGCCTCTTCGACCACGTACTGGATCGCCGGCTTGTCGACGACCGGCAGCATCTCCTTGGGAGTGGCTTTGGTGGCCGGCAGGAAGCGGGTGCCGAGACCCGCTGCAGGGATGACAGCCTTGCTGATCCGAGGGTGGGACTGAGTCATGCCCGCCACCTTATCCGTTGCCTTTGTAGGGAATCTGAGGCTCCGGTTATTTGGCTCTCATATGAGCACAATGCGAAAGGAACGGGAGCGACCCATGAGGCACACCGGGCGCCCGGCCGAGCCTGACAAGCGAACGTTGCGGCGCGAGCTCCTCACGGTGAGAAACAGGTTGCCGGAGGATGACGTGCGGGCATCGGCGACCGCGCTGGCCGGGTGGGCACTTCAGCTGCCGGAGCTGGCCGGGGCGGGCACGGTGGCGGCGTACGTCTCCGTGGGGAGCGAACCCGGCACGCTCGCGCTGCTGGACGCGCTGCGCGCGCGGGGCGTGCGGGTGCTGCTCCCGGCGCTGTTGCCCGACAACGACCTCGACTGGGGCGCGTACGCTGGCCGGGACTCCCTCGCCCGCGTCCAGCACGGCGGAAAAATGGCCCTCTTCGAGCCCGCCGGCGAGCGTCTCGGCCCGGACGCCGTGACCGGGGCCGACGTCGTGCTGCTGCCGGGTCTGGCGGTCGACGCGCGCGGGATGCGGCTGGGGCGCGGCGGGGGGTCGTACGACCGTGTCCTCGCCCGGCTGGAGAGCGCGGGCGCCCATCCCGCGCTGGTGGTGCTGCTGTACGACTCCGAGGTCGTCGAGCGTGTCCCCGAGGAGCCGCACGACCGGCCGGTGCACGCGGTGGTGACGCCGTCGGGGGTGCGGCGGTTCGGCTGACCGGGCGGCCGGAACGCGCGAGCGGCCAGATCGCGCGAGCGGCCGCCACACGCGTGTGGCGGCCGCTCGCGTCAGGGGGCCCGGGGTCAGGGCTCGAGCACCAGCGTGTCGCTCGTGCCGCCGTCGACCGCCTTCTTCGAGAACGACCAGTCGAGCAGTTCGCCTTCGGCCCACTTGTCCGTCTGGTCGGTGTAGTGGGCGTTGTAGGCGTGCCCGGAGGCGCCGGTGAGGTTGATCCACTTCGACTTGTCGAGGTTGCCGAGGTTGACCACCATCCGCATCGACGGCACCCAGACCACGCCGTAGCCGCCGGCCGCGTTCCAGCCGCTGGCGTTGACGGCGGCCTCACCGCCGCTGAGCTTCCAGGGGCCGCGGTTGAGGGCGTACTGGAGGAACCCGGGGCCCTCGGTGCCGAGGGTCTGGTTCTTCAGGAACAGGCGGTGCAGCCGGCCCCAGCTCCAGGTGTCCATGTCCTTGCCGAGCTTGGCGGTCAGCTCCCAGCGGGCGTCGATCATGGCGCGCTTGAACAGCTCGTCGCGGTTGGCGGCCGCGGGGCGGGTGCCCGACCTCGGTGTCGTCCACCAGTCGCTGTCCTCGTCGTCCATGAGGCTGCGCACGACCTCGAACCAGCGGTCGCCGCCGTCCGGCTGGGCCTGGTCGGTGTCGCGCTGACCGCACTCGCGGACCTTCTCCGTCGCGTCCGCGGGGCCGGTGGTGTTGACGGGGTCGACCCACAGGCACTGGCCCTCGACCCGCAGCTCCTTGGGCAGCTTGTTGCCGAAGGCGAGCTTGAGGATGTTGCGCCAGACCGCGTTGAAGTAGGCGGCCGCCGCCGAGTCGGCGTCCTGGGTGTAGTCCCAGCCCTCCAGGAGCTCCTGTGCCTCCCGGATGGCCTCCGGGTGCCGGACGTCCTTGTCGCTGATGTCGATCTTCAGCAGCTTGGGAACCAGCAGCTTGGCGATCTCGCTGCTGTTGTCGAGCTGCATCTGGCGCATGTCGTCGGTGGAGATCTTGCCGCCGTCGTCGATCTTCGACTGGATCAGATCGGTGATGCGCTGGCTGCGGGCGCCGTAGCCCCAGTCGGTGGTGAGCGTGTAGGGGTAGCCGGCCCTGGTCTTGTCGATCACGGCCTGGTTGGCGGTGACGATGTAGCCGCGGGACGGGTTGTACTCGTACGGCAGCTCGTCCTCGTCGATGTAGCCGGTCCAGCGGGACTTGCGGTCCCAGCCCGGCGCCGGGACGGAGCCGTCGTAGCCCTCCGCGCGCGTGGGGATCTTGCCGGGCAGCGTGTAGCCGATGTGGTCCTCGGTGTCGGCGTAGATCAGGTTCTGCGAGGGCACGTCGAACAGGGCGGCGGCGGCGCGGAAGTCGCTCCAGTCCTTGGCCTTGTCCATGGCGAAGACGGCGTCCATGGTGGTGCCCGGGTCCAGCGCGGTCCAGCGCAGCGCGATGGCGTAGCCGTCGCCGCGGTCGGGGGCGGCGGCGTCGACGGTGGCCTTCCTGCCGACCTTGACGAGTTCGCTGCTGCGATCGGACAGCAGCGGCATCCCGGGCAGCGTCTTCCCGTCCTCGGTCTTCTCTGGCTGGGTCTCGCGGATGACGATCTTCTTGGAGGCGCCGCCGGCGACCTTGATGGTCTCCTCGCGCGTGTTGAAGGGCACCGTCTTGTCGCCGTACTGGTAGCCGTCGCCGGAGAGTTTCTCCAGGTAGAGGTCGGTGACGTCGACTCCGGAGTTGGTCATGCCCCAGGCGATGTTCTGGTTGTGGCCGATGATCACGCCGGGCATGCCCGCGAAGGTGTAGCCGCTGACGTCGTACTGGCAGCTGCTGGAGACCGAGCGGCAGTGCAGGCCCATCTGGTACCAGACGGACGGCAGCGAGGCCGACAGGTGCGGGTCGTTGGCCAGCAGCGGCTTGCCGTTGACGGTGTACTTCCCGGAGACCACCCAGGAGTTGGAGCCGATGCCGTGGCCGTTCACGCCGACGGCCGTGGGCAGGTCCTCCAGGACCTTCTGCAGGCCCGCCAGCTGGCTCTGCAGGCCGGAGGTGCCGGAGGAGGAGGCCGTGCCCGCCGTGCCGGTGCCCGTGGACGAGCCCGCGGCGGACGAGGAGCCCGACTGCTCGAACGTTTTGGTGACGTCGTCGTACCGGCCGCTCTGGACGATGGTCCGGTTCCGGCTGTAGGGGTACTGCGGGTACAGGTCCTGGATCTGCTTGGGGCCCAGGCGGCTGGTCATCAGGGCGCGGTCGATCTCGTCCTGCATGTTGCCGCGCAGGTCCCAGGCCATCGCCTTCAGCCAGGAGACCGAGTCAACCGGGGTCCACTGCGCGGGCTTGTAGTCGTTGGTGAAGCCGAGGGCGGCGTACTCCAGGGAGATGTCCTTGCCCTCCTTGCCGTCCAGATAGGCGTTGACGCCCTTGGCGTAGGCCTGGAGGTACTTCTTGGTGGAGGCCGACAGCGTCTTGTCGTACTCCTCCTTCGCGACCCGGTCCCAGCCGAGCGTGCGCAGGAACTCGTCGTTGTCGACCTGGCTCTTGCCGAACATCTCCGACAGCCTGCCGGAGGTCATGTGGCGGCGTACGTCCATCTCCCAGAACCGGTCCTGGGCCTGGACGTAGCCCTGGGCCATGAACAGGTCCTCGTCGGAGGAGGCGTAGATCTGCGGGATGCCGTAGTCGTCGCGCTTGACCTCGACCCGGCCGGACAGGCCCTTGAGCGTGAGGGAGCCCTCGGTCTGCGGGAACGAGGCACGGACGGTGCTGATGGACCAGTACGCCCCGCCGGCGACGCCCGCCACGACGGCCAGTACCAGCACGAGGACGAGCAGGCGGGCTCTGCGCCCCTTCTTCCTGCCGGACTTGCCGGGCTGCTGACCCGTGGAGGCGGTGGTGTTGGGGGGCATCGCTGTCCTTGCTGTCCTAACGCGAGGGAGGCGGGCGGTCCTTTTGAATGAGCGCTGGAGCAACCATAGGCGCAGGGCCCTGTCCAACTTGACGCGGAGTAGGGAACCAGCACGGACGGACGTTCGATCATGCACCGCGGAGCGTCAAGAAATCGTCAAGAGTTAGGTAAGGTAACGAAGTAGATAGGTGCGGAGAACCGCCACTTCGTGTCCTATGTACATGAGCCCGCGCGCGCGTGCGTGCGCGCAGGCCAGGGAAAGGGAACGGCCGCTGACTGTCCACGACCTCAACCAGCTCCTGCTCGTCTGCTCGCTCGTCCTGCTCGTCGCCGTCGCAGCGGTCCGGATCTCCTCGCGCAGCGGGCTCCCCAGCCTGCTCGTTTACCTGGGCATCGGTGTGCTCATGGGCCAGGACGGCATCGGTGGCATCCGCTTCGACGACGCCGAGCTGACGCAGGTCATCGGCTACGCGGCGCTGGTCGTGATCCTGGCCGAAGGTGGTCTGGGCACCAAGTGGAAGGAGATCAGGCCGGCCCTGCCGGCCGCCTCCGCGCTGGCGCTGGCCGGGGTCGCGGTGAGCGTCGGGGTCACGGCGGCGGCCGCGCACTACCTGGTCGGCCTCGAGTGGCGGCAGGCGCTGATCATCGGGGCGGTCGTCTCCTCGACGGACGCGGCCGCGGTGTTCTCCGTGCTGCGCAAGATCCCGCTCCCCCCGCGCGTGACGGGCACCCTGGAGGCGGAGTCCGGCTTCAACGACGCCCCCGTGGTCATCCTGGTCGTCGCCTTCTCCGTGGACGGCCCGGTCGAGCCCTGGTACCTGCTGGCCGGCGAGATAGCTCAGGAGCTGGCCATCGGCGCCGCCATCGGCCTCGCGGTGGGCTGGCTGGGCGCCTGGGGCCTCAGACACGTGGCGCTGCCCGCCTCCGGCCTCTATCCGATCGCCGTCATGGCCATCGCCGTCACCGCCTACGCGGCCGGCGCGATGGCGCACGGCAGCGGCTTCCTGGCCGTCTACCTCGCTTCGATGGTGCTGGGCAACGCCAAGCTGCCGCACTGGCCGGCCACGCGCGGGTTCGCCGACGGGGTCGGCTGGATCGCCCAGATCGGCATGTTCGTCCTGCTCGGCCTGCTGGTCACACCGCACGAGCTGGGCGACGACATCGTGCCCGCGCTCGTCATCGGGCTGGTGCTGACCATGGTGGCGCGGCCGCTGAGCGTCGTGGCGTGCCTGACGCCGTTCCGGGTCGCCTGGCGCGAGCAGGCACTGATGTCCTGGGCGGGGCTGCGCGGCGCCGTGCCCATCGTGCTGGCGACGATCCCCATGGTGGGCGGGGTCGAGGGCAGCCGCTCCATCTTCAACATGGTCTTCGTCCTGGTCGTCGTCTACACGCTGGTCCAGGGGCCGACCCTGCCCTGGCTCGCCCGCAAGCTGGACCTCGGCCAGGGCCCCGAGGCCGCCGACCTCGGCATCGAGTCGGCGCCGCTGGAGCGGCTGCGCGGGCATCTGCTGTCCTTCGCGATCCCCAAGGGCTCCAAGATGCACGGCGTCGAGATCAGCGAGCTGCGGCTGCCCGCCGGGGCCGCCGTCACCCTCGTCGTCCGGGACGGGAAATCGTTCGTTCCGCTGCCGACGACGGTGCTGCGACTCGGCGACGAACTGCTCGTGGTGGCCACCGACCCGGTCCGGGACGCCGCCGAGCGCCGGCTGCGCGCGGTGGGCGCCGGAGGAAAGCTGGCCGGGTGGCTGGGGACCAACGGGGCAAGCTAATCGCAGGTGAAGCACGGTACGGTGCTCAGTTTCACAGGACTGGCAGGCCTGGACCCCTGTACTATGCAGGCGTCACCCAGATCAAACCAACTCTGCCTGACGCAGAGCTGGCGCGACCGTATGGCGGCCGAGACGTCCCTGAACAGCGATCTTCGGCATCTACCGCAGTCCGCGCAAGAGGACAGCTCTCGGCGCCCCCGCACAGGCGCGCTACCAGGCGGCAGAAAGGCACGGGCCGTGGCATCCACGGTCACCTCCTCCCGCCCCGGATACGGACAGCTGCTGCGCACCCGCGGCGCCTGGACGTTCCTGCTTCCCGGCTTCGCGGCACGCCAGCCGTTCGCGATGCTGACTCTCTCCATCGTGCTGCTGGTCCAGCACACCACCGGCTCCTACGGCGCGGCGGGCGCCGCCGCGGCCGTCACCGGCGTCTCCATGGCGCTGTTCGCGCCCTACAGCGGCCGCCTCGCCGACCGCTACGGCCAGCGCGCCGTCCTCGTCCCCGGCGTCCTCGTGCACGCCCTGTCGGGACTGGCCCTGACCGGGCTCGCCCTGGCCCACGCACCCCTGTGGGCGCTGTTCGTGGCGGCCGTGCCGACCGGTGCCTCGGTGCCGCAGATCGGGCCCATGGTGCGGGCCCGCTGGGGCGTCAGGCTCCAGGACTCGCCCCTGATGCCGACGGCGGCGGCCTTCGAGTCGGTCACCGACGAGCTGACCTTCGTCGTCGGCCCGCTGCTGGCCACCGCCCTGTGCACCGCCGTCGACCCGGCCGCGGGCCTGGTGACCGAGGCCGCGCTCACACTGCTCGGCGGTCTGCTGTTCGCCGCGCAGAAGAGCACCCAGCCCTCGGTCGCCGCCGGCGGGCACGCGCGCGTGGAGCACGCTTCGGCGCTGCGCGTTCCCGGGGTGCGGGTACTGATCGTGACCTTCCTCGGCATCGGCTCCGTCTTCGGCGGCATGCAGGTCTCGCTGGCCGCCTTCACCGAGTCCATCGGCGAACCGGGACTCAATGGCGTGCTCTACGGCACCTTCGCCGCGGGCAACATGCTCTCCGGCATCGCCTGCGGCGCCATCGCCTGGAAGGCGGCCCCGCAGCGCCGCCTCCTCGTCGGCTACGCCGCCCTCGCGCTGGCCGCGTCCGGGCTGTGGGCCGCGCACTCGGTGCTGGTCCTGGCGGGCCTCGGCCTGCTCGTCGGCATGTGCATCGCGCCCGCGCTGATCACCGGGTACACGCTGGTCGAGGGCCTGGTCCCGGCCGGTGCCCGGACCGAGGCCTTCACCTGGCTCACGGGCGCGGTGGCGCTCGGCCAGGCCGCGGCCGTGACGGTCGCCGGGCAACTGGAGGACCGCCTGTGGGGCGGCGCCGGGTTCCTGGTGCCGATGGGCGGGACGCTGCTCGCGCTCGTGACCCTGGTGGCGCTGCGCTCGAGGCTGGCGACACGGCCCCGCGGCCGTACCGTCGCACGTGGCGTCGGTCACCGCGTGCCGGTGGCAGTGGACTGAGCGGCTGGAATACGTCACACTTGACCGTCGTTAGCACTCATCGAGTGAGAGTGCCAGGAGGAAGACAGTGCCGACCTACCAGTACCAGTGCACCGAGTGCGGCGAGGGCCTCGAGGCGGTGCAGAAGTTCACCGACGACGCCCTGACCGAGTGCCCCGGCTGCCAGGGCCGCCTCAAGAAGGTGTTCTCCGCGGTCGGCATCGTCTTCAAGGGCTCCGGCTTCTACCGCAACGACAGCCGCAGCTCCTCGTCGAGCAGCTCGCCGGCGTCGTCGAAGCCGTCGGCGTCCTCCTCGTCGTCGGACTCGTCCTCGTCGACCTCGACGTCCTCCTCGTCGTCCTCGGACTCGAAGGCGTCGAGCACCGGCACTTCCTCCAGCAGCACCGCCGCGTAAGGACCCGTTTCTTACGGGACCCATTTCTTACGAGACCCTGTCGCCGTCCGGCGACGGGGTCCTCGGCGTTTCGGGGTGCGGTTAGGGTGCGGGCATGGCGAACAAGGCGAACGTCGAACTCGGCGTGATCGGCGGCTCCGGTTTCTACTCGTTCCTCGACGACGTGACCGAGATACAGGTGGACACCCCCTACGGGGCGCCCAGCGACTCCCTCTTCCTCGGCGAGATCGCCGGCCGACGGGTCGCCTTCCTGCCCCGGCACGGCCGCGGCCACCATCTGCCGCCGCACCGGATCAACTACCGGGCCAATTTGTGGGCGCTGCGCTCGCTCGGCGCGCGCCAGGTCCTCGGCCCGTGTGCGGTGGGTGGCCTGCGCCCCGAGTACGGTCCGGGCACGCTGCTGGTGCCGGACCAGCTCGTCGACCGCACGAAGTCCCGGACCGGGACGTACTTCGACGGGCTGCCGCTGCCCGACGGCACCGTGCCGAACGTGGTGCACGTGTCACTGGCCGACCCGTACTGCCCCACCGGCCGGGCGGTCGCGCTGAAGGCGGCGCGCGGGCGGGACTGGGAGCCGGTGGACGGCGGCACGCTGGTCGTCATCGAGGGGCCCCGCTTCTCGACCCGCGCCGAATCGCTGTGGCACCAGGCGCAGGGCTGGTCGGTGGTGGGCATGACCGGCCACCCCGAGGCGGCGCTGGCCCGTGAACTGGAGCTGTGCTACACGTCGTTGACGCTGGTCACCGACCTGGACGCGGGCGCGGAGACGGGTGAGGGCGTCTCCCACGACGAGGTGCTGCGGGTGTTCGCGGCGAACGTGGACCGGCTGCGGGGGGTGCTCTTCGACGCGGTGGCCGCGCTGCCGGTGAATGAGGAGCGGGACTGTCTGTGCACCGGGGCGCTGGGCGGGATGGATCCGGGGTTCGAGCTGCCGTAGAGGGATTACGGGGGGCGGAACTCCCCGTTCGGGTGGGGGAGTTTTCCACAACCGGTCGGTAGTCCACGGGCTCCGGCGAGCGGCGGCGCGATGGTTCATCGTGGGCTGACAGCCGTTCCGTCGTCGCAGGTGGTGGTCCCCATGTCCGTTGCTCCGCCGTCCCCTTCCCCTTCCTCTTCCTTTCCGCGTGCTCCGCTGCCGCTGGGCACGGACGCCCCGGCGACCTGCGAGGTGCCGCACTTCGCCCCGGTCCGGGTGCGCGGCGGGCGGTATCGATCACGCCGGCTGGTACGGCACCGAAGGCGGGCCCTGGCAGCCGGACTCGCCGTGACCGCGGCGGCGCTCGTGGCGGCGGGCCCTCGGGAGGCCGACCGGTCGCGTGGGCATCCGGTGGCGGAGCCGGTTCGCCAGCACCGGGCCGTCGAGCGGGTGTCCGCGCCGGTGCGGATCGCCGACGGGGCCACCGTACGGCTGCTGCGGCCCGGTGACCGGGTCGATGTGATCGCCGCGGCGGACACCGCGACGGGCGGCGACGCCCGGGTGGTCGCGCGCGGGGCGCGGGTGTCGAAGGTGCCGGAGCCGCTGGACGCCTCGGCCGACAGCGGGGCGCTGGTCGTGCTGTCGGTGCCGCGTGCCACGGCGGCGCACCTGGCGGGCGCGAGCGCCACGGCCCGGCTGGCGGTGACGGTGTGCTGAGCCGCGATTGGACAGGATGGCGTAGCCCTGACGTAGGTTGCGGAGCGGTCTGTTCCACAAGCCGTGTGTACGAGGGGTGGCTGCGAAGTGAGCGAGAACAAGGAACCGGGCATCTGGGAGGGCTTCAAGGCCTTCCTGATGCGCGGAAACGTCGTCGATCTGGCGGTGGCGGTGGTGATCGGTGCCGCGTTCACCAACATCGTGAACGCGGTGGTGAAGGGCATCATCAATCCGCTGGTCGGAGCGATCGGCACCAAGAACCTCGATCACTACAGCACGTGCCTGAGCGAGCCGTGCGAGGGCGAGCAGGGGATCGAGATCATGTGGGGCTCGGTGCTGGGTGCCACGCTCAGCTTCGTGATCACCGCGGCCGTCGTCTACTTCCTGATGGTGCTGCCCATGGCGAAGTACCTGGCCCGGGTGGAGGCCCGCCGCAAGGCGAAGGAGGGGGCGCAGGAGGTCATCGAGGTGACCGAGCTGGAGGTGCTCAAGGAGATCCGCGACGAACTGGTCGCCCAGCGCGGCTCGGGGCCGAGCCGGCGGTAACGGCTCAGATGTGGTGGGGCGGCTTCTCGTCGAGGAAGCGCTTGAGGTCGGCCGCGCTGTCCCTGTCGCCGCCCGGCCGCTCGCCCCACCCACGGTCCGTGTCGTCCGAGGACTGCTGGTCCAGCGGGTCGTCGAAGATCAGCGCGGCCTTGGGCTCGCGCGGCTCGGGGGCGGGGGGCGTGCTCATGCGTCCAGGGTACGGTCCTCGAGAAAATCCACCCGCCATCTGCTGTGCTTGACCCCATGACGTCCAGTTCCCCTCCCGCGCCGGACTCTCCCCGCCCGCCCGCGCACCGCAGCCCGCTGCGCAGGCTCACGGCCCGTGGCCGCGGTGAGACGCACCGGTCCGCCACTCCGCTTGAGCTCTTCTTCGACCTGTGCTTCGTCGTGGCCATCGCCCAGGCGGGCATCCAGTTGGTGCACGCGGTCGCCGAGGGCCATGCGGGCGAGGGCATCCTCAACTACGCGATGGTGTTCTTCGCCATCTGGTGGGCGTGGATGAACTTCACGTGGTTCGCCTCGGCCTACGACAACGACGACGTGCTCTACCGGGTCGTCACCCTGATCCAGATCGCCGGTGTGCTGGTGCTGGCGGCCGGGGTCTCCCGGGCCTTCGAGGACCACGAGTACCGGACGGTGGTGGTTGGCTATGTGATCATGCGGCTCGCCCTGGTGTCGCAGTGGTTGCGGGTGGCCGGGTCGAGTCAGGGCCAGGAGCGCAGGATGGCCCTGCGGTACGCCGTCGGGGTGCTGCTGTGCCAGATCGGGTGGGTGGGCCTCGTGGTCCTGCCCGAGGACACCCGGGTCGCGGTGTTCGTCGTGATGGCGGTCCTCGAGATGTGCGTGCCGGTGTTCGCGGAGAAGGTCCACCCCACGGCCTGGCACCCGCACCACATCGCCGAGCGGTACGGGCTGTTCACGATCATCGTGCTCGGCGAGACCATCGCGGCGGCCACGGTCGCCGTGAAGACGGGCATTGGCGAGGAGGACGCGCTGGGTGACCTGCTGCCGATCGCCGCGGGCGGGCTGCTGATCATCTTCGCCGCGTGGTGGATCTACTTCGTGGTGCCGATCCACGGTCATCTCAGATCCAACAAGCAGGCGTTCCTGTGGGGTTACGGCCACTACGTCGTCTTCGGCTCGGCGGCCGCGATCGGTGCGGGTCTGGAGGTGGCGGTCGAGCAGTCCGTGGGCAAGGCGCACATCTCGACGCTGTCCGCGTCGGCGGCGGTGACCCTGCCGACGGCGCTGTATCTGCTCACCGTCTGGGCGCTGCACTCACGGCACTTCAAGGTGGGCATCGCCCAGCAGCTCGTGCTGCCGACCGGGGCCCTGCTGGTGATCTGCTGCACGTTCCTGGGCGAGTGGGCGGTGCTCTCGGCCGGCCTGGTCTCGGCGCTGACGGTGGCGACCGGCGAGACACTGACGGCGCGCAGGACGGCCCGGGGTCGCGAGACGGTGGCGCGAACGCCGGTCGCCTGACCGGCCGGGTCCGGACGAGACTGGCCCCATGACAGTTGACGCTCTGACAGATGTCGCGGGGCTGCGGGTGGGGCACGCGACGCGTACCGGCGACGGTTGGCTCACCGGCACCACGGTGGTGCTGGCACCCGAGGGCGGTGCCGTCGCCGCGGTGGACGTGCGCGGCGGCGGGCCCGGCACCAAGGAGACCGACGCGCTCGATCCGCGCAACCTGGTGCAGAAGGTCGAGGCGATCGTGCTGACCGGCGGCAGCGCGTACGGGCTCGACGCGGCGTCCGGGGTGATGGCCTGGCTGGAGGAACAGCGGCGCGGGGTGCGGGTGGGGGAGGATCCGGCGCATGTGGTGCCGGTGGTGCCCGCCGCCTGTGTCTTCGACCTCGGCCGCGGCGGCGACTTCCGGGCCAGGCCGGACGCGGCGACCGGACGGGCGGCGGTCGAGGCGGCCGCGGCGAGCGAGGTGGGCGCCGCGGTGCCGGAGGGCTGTGTGGGTGCCGGTACGGGAGCCACCGTGGGGCCGGTCAAGGGCGGGATCGGCACCGCGAGCACGGTGCTCGACTCGGGGGTCACGGTGGCCGCGCTGGTGGTGGCCAACGCGGTGGGGTCGGCCGTGGAGCCCGGGACCGGGGCGCTGTACGGGGAGTTGTCGCAGGGGCAGGTGAGCTGTCCGTCGGAGGACGTCCATCGGGCCGCGCGCCTGCGGCTGGCCGAGACCACGGCGAAGAACGCACCGCCCCCGCTGAACACCACGCTCGCCGTGGTCGCCACCGACGCGGAGTTGTCGAAGGCGCAGGCGCAGAAGCTGGCCGGCACCGCGCACGACGGCATCGCGCGCGCCGTGCGGCCGGTGCACCTGCTCCACGACGGCGACACGGTGTTCGCGCTGGCCACCGGAGACCGCCCGCTCGACACCGAGAACCCCCTGGCGCTGAACGGCATTCTCGCGGCCGGCGCGGACGCGGTGACGCGGGCGATCGTACGGGCCGTGCGCGCGGCCGGGTCGGTGGACGGGCCGGGCGGGGTGTGGCCGTCGTACGGGGAGCTGTACGGGGAGGCGCAGCGGGCGAGTTGAGGGCAGGTGTCTGCTCCGTGGAGCGGGCGAGTTGGGGCGCGGACGTCTGCTCCGTGCGACGGGCGAATTGAGGCGCGGACGTCTGCTCGTGCGGCGATTGTCGCGGTTCTGTCACGCGATGGCATCCACCGCGAACGCCGGGAACCCGGTCCGGCGGCGGTGGCCTCTTCCACCGTGGAACGGAACGGATCCCGCAGACCGCATGAAGATGGAGCAGCTCGTGACAACGCCGAACATGACAGCGCGGCGCGCACTGGGGGCCTGTGCCGCCCTGATGGTCGGCGCCCTGACGCTCACCGCCTGCGGTGGCAGCGCCAGTGCCGACAACGGCGACAAGGGCGGCGACTCCGCCAGGACGTCCGCCGCGAAGATAGCGATCTCGGCGAAGGACGGCTCGACCGGGGCGTCGATCAACACGACCGGCGTGAAGGTCAGCGGCGGCAAGCTGACCGAGGTGACGATGAAGGTGGCGGACAGCGGGCAGGAAGTGCCCGGTTCGCTGTCCGCCGACGGGACCGACTGGAAGCCGAAGGAACAGCTCGAGCGGGGGACGAAGTACGCGATATCGGCCACCGCGAAGGACGGGGACGGGCGCACCACCGCCGCCGACTCCACCTTCACCACGGTCTCCCCGGCCAACAGCTTCATCGGGACGTACACGCCCGACGGCGGCACCACGGTCGGCGTCGGGATGCCGGTGTCGTTCAGCTTCGACAAGGCGATCAGCGACAAGAAGGCCGTGCAGTCGCACATCACGGTCACCTCCAGCAGCGGGCAGAAGGTGGTCGGGCACTGGTTCGGCGAGCAGCGGCTCGACTTCCGGCCCGAGGAGTACTGGAAGGCCGGCTCCAAGGTCACGATGAAGATCGACCTGGACGGTGTCGAGGGCGCGAACGGCGTCTACGGCGTGCAGAAGAAGACGGTCACCTTCACCGTGGGGCGCTCGCAGGTCTCCACGGTCGACGTCAACACGCAGACGATGACGGTCGTGCGGGACGGCGAGACGGTCAAGTCGGTGCCGATCTCGGCGGGCAGCGCGGAGTTCACCACGTACAACGGGCAGATGGTGATCTCCGAGAAGTTCACGAAGCTGCGGATGGACAGCAGGACCGTCGGCCTCGCCAACGCCTACGACATCCCCGATGTGCCGCACGCGATGCGGCTGACGCAGTCGGGCACCTTCATCCACGGCAACTACTGGTACAACAAGGGCAATCCGCCCTTCGGCCGACAGGGCACCAGCCACGGCTGCGTCGGTCTGCAGGATGTCCGGGGCGGGCAGGGGGACACGCCCTCCAAGTGGTTCTACGACAACTCGATCCTCGGCGACGTGGTGATCGTCAAGAACTCCCCCGACAAGACCGTGACGCCGGACAACGGGCTCAACGGCTGGAACATGGCGTGGAGCCAGTGGGTCGCCGGGAGTGCCGTCTGATCCTCTGAAGTACCGTACGGGCAGGGAATCTTGACAGTTCGTCGGGCCGCGCGGGAACTTCTCGCGCGGCCCGCGCGTTTTACCGGACGTACGTTTTCTCGGTTCCCGGACATGATGTCCGACCGAGGGGCTACGGTATGCACCCACAAGGTGACATGCAGCAACGCCGGGAGAAACCTTGAGCGTTCCGTACGAGACGGCAGCGTACGAACTACCCGAGTCGCCGGAGTCTCCGGAGGAGCACCTCGCGCGACTCCTCGGCCGCGCCCTGAACTCCTTCGAGCTGCCCGACGAGGCGATACGGCGGCTCGACTGTGCGCTGGCTCATGACAGCTCGCTGCACTCCGCGCACCACAGCGCGGGGCTGCACCGCGAGACGTATCGGCACACCTGGCTGCTCGCCGACGGCTCGGCGCTCACGCTGTGGGAGCTCGTGCACAACACCGCGCGCGGCCGCGAACCGCAGCACGAGGTGTACGCCGACGACGAGGAGCTGCGCGCCGCGACCGCGCGGCTGCCCCTGCCGCCGGACGCGCCGGACTTCGAGCTGCCGGTGACGGTGCACCTGTCGCCGATACCCACGCCCCGGCACGCGTATGTGCCGGACGACTCGCCGGACCATGCGCGCCGGCTGCTGCGCCGGGCGGAGAACGCCGACCGGCCGGACCGGGAAACGGCCGCGTTACTGGCCACGGCGTGCGCGCACCAGATCACGCAGGCGTTCGGGCGCCCGTGCCGTGCGGGCCGCGCCGGGCTGTGCTTCGCGCTCTACGAGCACGCCTTCCTGCTGGGCGACGGCGAGGAGGTCTCCCTCTGGGAGGTCGAGCACACGGCGACGCCCGACGGACGGCACATGTGCGAGGTGTACGTCAGCGAGGACGCGGCGCGCGATGCGATGGAGCGGCGGGCGGCGCAGGTGCCGTAACCGTAGGACATCACGCATCACGGTCCGGGCCCCATGGCCCGGACCGTGATGTCTCTCGCAGGTGACCGCCGGAGGCCTTACGCCGCCACCGGCTGCTTGGCCTCCGCGCCCGCGACCGCCGGGGACTTGGCGGCCGCCGCGCCCTCGGGCGCCGTCTTGCGCATGCCCTTCAGCAGGATGACCAGGCCCGCCGTGACCGCCGTACCGACCGCGATGGCCAGCAGGTAGAGGAACGGGTTGCCGATCAGGAAGGTGACCCAGATGCCGCCGTGCGGGGCGCGCAGGGTCGAGCCGAAGGACATGGTGAGCGCGCCGGTGACCGCGCCGCCCGCCATGGAGGCGGGGATCACGCGCAGCGGGTCGGCCGCGGCGAACGGGATCGCGCCCTCGGAGATGAAGGAGGCGCCCAGGACCACGGCGGCCTTGCCGTTCTCGCGCTCGGCGGTGGTGAACAGGCGCTTGCGGACGAAGGTCGCGAGGGCCATGCCCAGCGGCGGGACCATGCCGGCGGCCATGACGGCGGCCATGATCTTCATCGCGGAGTCGCTGGGGGCCGCGACCGAGATGCCGGCCGTCGCGAAGGTGTAGGCCACCTTGTTGACCGGGCCGCCGAGGTCGAAGCACATCATCAGGCCGAGCAGGACGCCGAGCAGGATGGCGTTGGTGCCGGAGAGGCCGTTCAGCCAGTCGGTCAGGCCCTTCTGCGCCTCGGAGATCGGCTTGCCGATCACCACGAACATCAGGAAGCCGACGACCGCCGAGGAGACCAGCGGGATCACCACCACCGGCATGATGCCGCGCAGCACCGGTGGGATGTTGATGCGCTGGATGCCGAGGACCACACCACCGGCGATCAGACCGGCGACCAGACCGCCGAGGAAGCCCGCGCCGATCGTGACGGAGATCGCGCCGCCGACGAAGCCGGGCACGAGTCCTGGCCGGTCGGCCATGCCGTAGGCGATGTATCCGGCGAGGACCGGGACGAGGAAGCCGAAGGCCGCGGCGCCGATCTGGAACAGCAGCGCACCCCAGCTGTCGACCTGGCCCCAGTCGAAGTGCTCGGTGACCGACTTGGCCTCGTTGATCTGGTAGCCGCCGATCGCGAAGCCGAGGGCGATCAGCAGACCGCCGGCCGCGACGAACGGGACCATGTAGCTCACGCCGGACATCAGCCACTTGCGCAGCTTGGTGCCGTAGCCCTCGCCGGGCTCGCCGGCGCGCTCCACCGGGGTGCCGGGGCGGGCGGCGGCGGTGACCTCGCCGCGGGCCGCCTTCTCGCGGACCTCGGTGATGAGGGCGGCGGGGCGGTTGATGGCCGCCTTCACGCCGGTGTCGACGGTCGGCTTCCCGGCGAACCGGTCCTTCTCCCGTACGGCCACGTCGTGGGCGAAGATCACGCCGTCCGCCGCCGCGATGACGGCCGGGTCGAGCCGGGTGAAGCCTGCCGAGCCCTGGGTCTCGACGACGACCTCGACCCCCGCCTCACGGCCCGCGTTCTCCAGCGACTCGGCCGCCATGTAGGTGTGGGCGATGCCGGTCGGGCAGGAGGTGACGGCGACGATACGGAAGGGACGCTCGCCGGACGTCTCGTCGGCGGCGTCGGTGGTGGTTCCCGTGGCGTCGTCGGAGGAGGCCGCCACCGACGACGCCACGGAGTCTGCGGGTTCTTCCGAGGCGGCGGCCGGGGGCTCCTCGCCCCGGATCAGCGCCGCCGCCGACGCCGCGTCGCCCGCCGAGCGCAGCGCGTCGGTGAACTCGGCGTTCATGAGCTGCCTGGCCAGTGACGACAGGATCGTCAGATGGGCGTCGTCCGCGCCCGCCGGGGCCGCGATCAGGAAGATCAGGTCGGCGGGGCCGTCCGCCGCGCCGAAGTCGATGCCCGCGGCGCTGCGCCCGAAGGCGAGCGTCGGCTCGGTGACGTGCTCGCTGCGGCAGTGCGGGATGCCGATGCCGCCGTCGAGGCCGGTCGGCATCTGTGCCTCGCGGGCGGCCACGTCGGCGAGGAAGCCGTCCAGGTCGGTCACCCGGCCCAGGGCCACCATGCGCTCGGCGAGGGCGCGCGCCGCCGCATCCTTGGTGTCGGCGGACAGGTCGAGATCGACCAGGTCCGCGGTGATCATGTCGCTCATCGCGGGCTCCTTCGCACGCGTATCGCCCGGGGAGTCTGGTGGGCGGTGAAGGGGACGGGGGTGCCATGGGGGGTGGCGGGACTGCTGTGGGGGGTGGGGGTGGAGGAGGCGGGGTCGGGGAAATCCCGCCTCCTCCGGGCGGCAGAGCGGCTCAGGAGGCCCTGCCGTCCGCCTGTGGTCGTGAGTAACAGCGAGCTTCGCCGCTCGACGAGCCGATCGGCAAGAACTGTGACAACCGCGACATTCCTCATGAAGCCGGCTCCTTCAGTACGCGATCCACCGGCACCTCGGCCGTGACCGTCACCGCCGCCAGGTCCAGCTCGGCCGGCGAGGGCATCACACTGCCGGGGAGCTGTACGGCCGCCGCGCCGTGGGCGACGGCGGAGGCCAGCGCCTCGGGCCCGCTGCCCCCGGCGATCAGGAAGCCGGCGAGGGAGGAGTCCCCGGCGCCGACATTGCTGCGTACGGCGTCCACGCGGGCGCTGCCGAACCAGGCGCCCGCGTCGTCCACGAGGAGCTGCCCGTCGGCGCCCAGGCTCGCGAGCACGGCGCGGGCGCCCATCGCGCGCAACTCCTCGGCCGCCTTCACCGCGTCGCCCACGGTGGCCAGGGGGCGCCCGACCGCTTCCGCGAGCTCCTCGGCGTTCGGCTTCACCACGTCGGGGCGGGCGCGCAGGGCTTCGAGGAGGGCGCGTCCGGAGGTGTCCAGCGCGATCCGCGCGCCGCCCGCGTGCGCCCGCGCCACCACGTCGGCGTACCAGGAGGGGGCCAGCCCGCGCGGCAGGCTGCCGCAGCAGGCGATCCAGTCCGCGTCGTGCGACTGCTCGCGCACGGTCTCCAGGAGCAGTTCCTGCTCGGCCGCGGTCAGCTCGGGCCCGGGCGCGTTGATCTTCGTCAGAACCCCGTCCGACTCCGCGAGCGCGATGTTGGAGCGGGTGGCCCCGGCGACCGGTACCGGCGCCACCTCGATGCCCTGCGCGTCGAGCAGGTCGGCGACGAGCGCGCCGGGCGCGCCGCCCAGGGGCAGGACCGCGACCGTGCGCTGTCCGGCGGCCGTCACCGCGCGCGAGACGTTCACGCCCTTGCCGCCCGGGTCCATGCGCTCGCCGGTGGCGCGGATGACCTCGCCGCGGTCGAGGGAGGGCACCTCGTAGGTGCGGTCCAGGGACGGGTTCGGGGTGACGGTGAGGATCATGCGCGCACTACTTCCATGCCGCCGCGCTCCAGGGCGGTGGCGTCTTCGGGGCTCAGCCCGCTGTCGGTGATCAGCAGGTCCACATCGCTCAGGTCGCCGAAGCGGGCGAAGTGCTCCTGGCCGTGCTTGGTGGAGTCGGCGAGCAGCACCACGCGGCGGGCCGCGGCCACGGCCGCGCGCTTGACCGCGGCCTCGGCGAGGTCGGGGGTGGTCAGACCGTGCTCGGCGGAGAAGCCGTTGGCCGCGACGAACAGCACGTCGGCGCGGATCTCGCCGTACGCGCGCAGCGCCCAGGCGTCCACGGCGGCGCGCGTACGGTGCCGTACCCGCCCCCCGATCAGATGGAGCTGGATGCCGGGGTGGTCCGCGAGGCGGGCCGCGATGGGCAGGCTGTGGGTGACGACGGTGAGGGACGCCTCCAGCGGCAGCGCGCCGGCGAGGCGGGCCACCGTCGTACCGGCGTCGAGGATCATCGTGCCCTCGGTGGGCAGCTCGGCGAGGGCCGCCTTGGCGATCCGGTCCTTCTCGTCGGCCGCCGTCGACTCCCGCTCGGTGAGGTCCGGCTCGAAGTCCAGGCGCCCGACCGGGATCGCACCGCCGTGCACCCGGCGCACGAGCCCGGCGCGGTCGAGGGCCTTCAGGTCCCGGCGGATCGTCTCCGCCGTCACCTGGAACTCCTCGGCCAGCGACAGGACGTCCACTCGGCCGCCGTCACGGGCGAGCCGGAGGATCTCCTGCTGCCGCTCCGGTGCGTACATGTCCGTTCACCTCCGAACTGTGCCCGAACTTGTGGTTTCGCCAGGAGGCTACGCCCGGATTTCCGGAAAGTAAACAGGTTCGGGCTCAATCGGGCATGATCGAGATTCAATGTGGGCATGAACGGGCGTCTCGGCCCATGAGAAAGGGCCCGGTGGCCCTGGTGATCCAGGGTCCGGGCCCGTTCCGGTGCCGGCTCAGGACACGAGCGCGGGCTCCTTCTCCTCCTCCCGCACAGCGGTCCCGGTCTCCGGCGCGGCCCCCTCCACGTGCTGCGCGGGCCGTTTCGGCAGCGCGAACATCAGCAGGAAGATGACGCACATCACCGCGGCCACCCAGCCCAGCGCGTTCTGGAAGGCGTCCACGAAAGCGGGGCCCACCTGCTCCGGCCGCAGATGATCGGCGATCGAGCCGAAGAACACCACCGAGACCAGGCCGAGGCCGAGGGCGTTGCCCATCTGCTGGACGGTGTTGATCAGGCCCGACGCGGAACCGGCGTGCTCGCGCGGCACCTCGGAGAGGATCGCGTCCGTCAGCGGGGCCACGATCAGACCCATGCCGACGCCCATCACGACCAGGGGCAGGGCCATCTGCCACGGCTCGATGGTCAGACCGTAGCGGCCCGCCTCCCACAGGTAGATCAGGACGCCCAACGCCATCACCAGCGCGCCCGCCTGGAGCACCCCTCGGCCGAAGCGCGGGACCAGCTTCTGCACGGACAGGCCGGCCGCCGTCGAGACGGCGATCGAGAACGGGATGCCGGTCAGACCGGCCTTCAACGGGCGCCAGCCCAGGCCGAACTGCATGTACAGCGTCCAGACCAGGAAGAAGATGCCGAGCGCCACACCGAAGACGGTCTGTACGGCGATGCCGGCCGCGAAGCTCTTCACCTTGAACAGGGGAAGCTCGATCAGGGGGGAGCCGTCGCGGGTGGCCTTGCGCCTCTCGTACGCCACCAGCGCCCCGAGGACGACGAGCGCGCCCGCCATCGACCCGTACCCCCACAGCGGCCAGCCCAGCTCACGGCCGCGGGTCAGCGGGTAGAGCAGCATCAGCAGGCCGAGGGTGACCAGCGCGACGCCGACCAGGTCCAGTTTCAGCGCCCGCGGCGCCTTGGACTCGGTGATGTAGCGGCTGCCGAGGAGCAGGCCCGCGATGCCCACGGGGAGGTTGATCAGGAAGATCGGGCGCCATTGGAGGCCGAAGAGGTTCCACTCCGTCAGGAGCGCGCCGAGCAGCGGGCCGGTGACCGCGCCGAGCCCCACCACCGCGCCGAACAGGCCGAAGACCTTGCCGCGTTCGTGGGCCGGGAACGTGGCGTGCACGATCGACAGCACCTGCGGGACCATCAGCGCCGCCGTCGCGCCCTGCAGGATGCGGGAGGCGACCAGCATCTCGGGGTTCGCGGCGAAGCCGCACAGGGCGGAGGCGAGGGTGAAGCCGCCGATGCCGATGAGGAACAGCCGCTTGCGGCCGTGTATGTCGCCGAGTCGTCCACCGGTGATCAGGCCCGCGGCGAAGGCGAGCGCGTAACCGGCGGTGATCCACTGGATCTGGCTGAAGGTCGCGCCGGCCTCGCGCTGGATCGACGGGATGGCGATGTTGACGATCGTGACGTCCACGAGGTCCATGAAGGCCGCGGTCATCACGATGGCCAGGGCGAACCAGCGGCGGCGGTCGCCCGGGGCGGGCTCGGGCGCCGTTCGGGCGGTGGGGCCGGGGGTGGGGCTGGGGACTGTCTCGGCTGAGGTCATGGCTTGAAGCTATGGCAGCAATAGGTCAGATCATGTCCTAGTTCTGCGGCATGCTCGGATTCATGACGACGGATACTCCGGCACGGCTGCTGACGCTTCTCTCGCTTCTTCAGACACCCCGCGAATGGCCCGGCGGCGAGCTCGCCGATCGGCTCGGGGTCTCCCGGCGCACGGTTCGGCGGGACGTCGAGCGGTTGCGGGAACTGGGATACCCCGTGCAGGCGACCAAGGGCGCCGACGGGGGGTACCGGCTCGTCGCGGGCAAGGCGATGCCGCCGCTGGTGCTGGACGACGAGGAGGCCGTGGCGATCGCGGTCGGGCTGCGGGCCGGCGCGGGGCACGCGGTCGAGGGCATCGACGAGGCGTCGGTTCGGGCGCTGGCCAAACTGGAGCAGGTGCTGCCGTCGCGGCTACGGCATCGGGTGAGCACGCTCCAGGCCGCGACCACGCCGTTGACCAGCGGGGACGGGGCGAGTATCGCGCCCGAGACGCTGACCGTGATGGCGTCGACCGTGGCGGGGCGGGAGCGGTTGCGGTTCGCGTACCGGGCGAAGGACGGGACTCAGTCGCGACGCCTGACCGAGCCGCATCGGCTGGTGTCGACGGGACGGCGCTGGTATCTCGTCGCCTACGACCTCGATCGGGGCGACTGGCGTACGTTCCGGGTCGACCGGGTGAGCGAGCCCTTTGCGACCGGGGCGCGGTTCGCTCCGCGGGAGTTGCCCACGGGGAGTGCCGCGGAGTATCTGCGGCAGTCGATCCGGCCGCGGCAGGAGACGTACGAGTTCGTGGTCACGTTCGCCGCGGAGGCCGATGTGGTGAGTGCGCGGTTGCCTCGGTGGCTGGGGGTGCCGGAGGCGCTGGGCGAGGGGCGTTGCCGGGTGCGGGCGGCCGCGAGTGAGCCGGTGGAGTGGCTGGCCGTGCGGTTGGCGATGGTGGGGTGCGAGTTCGTGGTGGAGGCGCCGGGGGAACTGGTGTGGTGTGTGCGGGAGTTGGGTGGGCGGTTGTCGCGGTCGGGGGCCTCTGGCGGTTGAGCCGGGGATGCCTGCGTTGACGCCCGCCGCTGCGGGCGGACACCCCCCGGCACGGCCCCTTGCCGCCGTACGCGGCTGCGGGTGCGTGCCATATCCAGGCCCGGGCCATGTGGCACAATCTGCCGGTCGGGCGGGTCACCCCGTGGTTCAGGTACGGGGTGACCCGCCCGTTCTGGCGTGCGAAAGGAGCCGGGCTTCGGCACCCAGGGGGGATGGGCGCCGAAGCCCGGCTCGGGGAAGTCCCGGCGCCGGGGGGAGTGCGTCGGGACTTGGTCCGGTGGTGGGTGGGACGGACACGGGAGGCCAACTCCCCTGCCCGCAGGTCTTGTTCCCGGTGGCTCTTGGGTTGAAGCGGCGTAACATCGCCATGTTTGCGCGGTCTTTGGCCACCCGGCGTACGCCCCCGCCCCGGAGGGCGGAGGGGTTACGCGGCCGCGTCGAAGCCGGTGCTGCGCGCCAGCTTCTTCAGTTCCAGCAGGGCGTGCTTCTCGATCTGGCGGATGCGTTCGCGGGTCAGGCCGTGCTCCTTGCCGACCTCGGTCAGGGTGCGTTCCCGGCCGTCCTCGATGCCGTAGCGCATCTTGATGATGGACGCCGTGCGCTGGTCCAGGCGGCCGATCAGGCCGTCCAGTTCCTCGCTGCGCAGGAGGGTGAGGACGGACTGCTCGGGGGAGACCGCCGAGGTGTCCTCCAGCAGGTCGCCGAACTGGGTCTCGCCCTCGTCGTCCACCGACATGTTGAGGGACACCGGGTCGCGGGCCCAGTCCAGGACGTCCGCGACGCGCTCGGGGGTCGAGCCGAGTTCGGCGGCGATCTCGGCGTGCTCGGGGTCACGGCCGTGCTCGCGGTTGAACTCGCGCTGGACGCGGCGGATCCGGCCCAGCTCCTCCACCAGGTGGACGGGCAGCCGGATGGTGCGGGACTGGTCGGCGATCGAGCGGGTGATGGCCTGGCGGATCCACCAAGTGGCGTACGTGGAGAACTTGAAGCCCTTGCGGTAGTCGAACTTCTCCACCGCGCGCACCAGGCCCGCGTTGCCCTCCTGGATCAGGTCGAGCAGGGGCAGGCCGCTGCGCGGGTAGCGGCGGGCCACCGCGACGACCAGACGGAGGTTGGAGCGGATGAAGATGTCCTTGGCCCGCTCGGCGTCGGCGACGAGCGCCTCGAGTTCCTCACGGGTGGCGTCCGCCCGGGACTCCTCGTAACCGTCGAGGACCTGCCTTGCGAACACGCCCGCCTCGATGATCTGCGACAGCTCGACCTCTTTGGCTGCGTCGAGAAGCGGCGTGCGCGCGATCTCGTCGAGGTACATGCCGACCAGGTCGCGGTCCGCGATCTCGCCGCCATGGGCGCGAACACTGCTTGCCGCGCCGGCGGTCTCGCCGGTGGCGGACTGACGACGGGCGACGGCACGGGTTGCCATGCGTGCTCCCTTGCGATGTGGGGCGGGCGGGTGGTTCGTGAACGCTTGGGACTCTTCTCGAGTGCCCGCCGTTCGATGGAAACAACGACTGGAATCAGGACAGAATTCCCAAGCCGACCCCCTATTTTTCTGATCTTGCAGTACCCTGTCCGGCCACACGAGGAGGACCGATGCCGTCGGAACGTACAGAGGTGCAGGTCAGACCGGGAGTCGAGGGCGACCTCGAGGCCCTCACCGACATCTACAACCACTATGTACGTGAGACGCCCATCACATTCGATACCGCGGTCTTCACGCCGGAAGAGCGCCGCCCTTGGCTGCTCTCCCACCCTGAAGACGGCCCGCACCGCCTGATGGTTGCCGCGGAGGTTGGTCCGGGGCGCGGCTCACAGCGGATTCTCGGCTACGCCACATCCAGCGCCTTCCGGCCGAAGCCCGCCTACGAGACCTCCGTGGAGGTCACGGTCTATCTCGCTCCGGACGCCGGGCGCCGGGGCATCGGCACCCTCCTCTACAAGGCCCTGTTCGAGGCCCTGGCCGAGGAGGACGTGCACCGCGCCTACGCCGGCATCGCCCAGCCGAACGAGGCGTCCACGCGGCTGCACGAGCGGTTCGGCTTCCGGTACGTCGGCACGTACCGGGAGGTGGGCCGCAAGTTCGGCCGCTACTGGGACGTGGCCTGGTACGAGAAGGAGCTGTGAGGCCCGGCCGGCTCAGCCGAACTGGACCGAGCGCTTCGCCAGCCCCATCCAGAACCCGTCGATCACGGACCGCTGGGCATCCAGCTCGCCGGCCGCCTCCGCCGCGCCCATCGTCACGAACAGCGGGGCGAAGTGCTCGGTGCGCGGGTGGGCGTAGCGGCCGGCCGGGGACTTGTCGAGGAAGTCCAGCAGGGCGTCCCAGTCGCGGTTCTCCAGCGACCGGCGGCCCCAGTCGTCGAACTCCACGGACCAGGCGGGTATTCCGCCCTGCCGCAGCGCGGCCAGGTTGTGGGTGAAGAAGCCGGAGCCGACGATCAGCACGCCCTCGTCGCGCAGCGGCGCCAGCTTGCGGCCGATCTCCATCAGCCGCACCGGGTCGAGGGTGGGCATGGAGATCTGCAGGACAGGGATGTCGGCGTCGGGGTACATCTCGACGAGCGGGACGTAGGCGCCGTGGTCGAGGCCGCGGTCCGGGATGTCCTGCACCGGTGTGCCCGGGGCGCGCAGCAGCTTCCGTACGGACTCGGCGAGCTTCGGGGCGCCGGGAGCCGTATAGGTGACCTGGTAGTAGTGCTCGGGGAATCCCCAGAAGTCGTAGACGAGAGGAACGGTCGTGGTGGCACCGATGGCGAGCGGGGCCTCCTCCCAGTGGGCGGAGACCATGAGGATCGCCTTAGGGCGTGGCAGGCCGGCGGACCAGGCGGCGAGCTCGCCGGGCCAGACCGGGTCGTCCGCGAGCGGCGGGGCGCCGTGGCTGAGGTAGAGAGCGGGCATGCGCTCCTGCGTGGCGGCGGACATGGCGACGGCTCCCTCCGGAGACCCGGGGTCTCATTTGCTTTAAATCTTAAGCTTCCTTGTGGGAAAACCGTACGTCGCAGTAATTAAAAATTCAAGGAGACCTCTCGTACAGTGGAGTACATGAATACGGCATCGACTTCCGCGCCACCCGCATCCACACCCGGACAGGAACCGCGCTGGCTCACCGACGATCAGCAGCGTGTGTGGCGCACCTACCTTGACGCGGTCACCCTGCTCGAGGATCACCTGGACCGCCAGCTCCAGCGTGACGCGGGTATGCCGCACATCTACTACGGCCTCCTGGTCAAGCTCGCCGAGTCCCCGCGCCGCCGCCTGCGCATGACCGAGCTCGCGATGTACGCGAAGATCACCCGCTCCCGCCTCTCGCACGCCGTCGCCCGGCTGGAGAAGAACGGCTGGGTGCGGCGCGAGGACTGCCCCGACGACAAGCGGGGCCAGCTCGCGGTGCTCACCGACGCGGGCTACCAGGTGCTGCGCGAGACCGCGCCGGGCCATGTGGAGACCGTGCGCCAGGCGATGTTCGACCGGCTCACCGAGGAACAGCAGCAGGCCCTCGGCGAGATCATGCGGATCATCGCCGAGGGCCTGCAGCCGACGGAAGCGGGTGCGGACCTGCCCTGGCTGCGCTGAACCGCTCGGGCCGGCGAACCGGGGCAGGTCCTTCAAGGCCGTACGTACGGAGCGTCCCCATCCCCGTGCGTACGCCTGGTCCCGAAGGGGTGTGACCGGACGGTCGTCGCCAGGCTCAGTGCGCGACGACCGGCACCGGCACCTCGTCCTCGGCGCCCTGCTCGGAGGACGCCACCGTCGCGGAGCCCGGGCGGCCGGCGTTGACGAAGGTCAGGGCGATGGCCGCGGCCACCACCAGGATGCCGACGGCGAACCAGATGGCGCTGGTGTAGCCCTGCACCATGCCCTCCAGCTGGACCAGCTGCTGCTGGGTCCGGCTGCTCGCACCGCCGATGTGGTCGGCGATGTAGGACGTGGTCGCCGAGGCGGCGATCGTGTTCAGCAGGGCCGTGCCGATCGCGCCGCCCACCTGCTGCGAGGTGTTGACCATCGCGGAGGCGACACCGGCGTCCTGCGGCTTGACGCCCTGCGTGGACAGGGACATGGCCGGCATGAACGCGGTACCCATGCCGAGGCCGAGCAGCAGCATCGCGGGCAGCAGGAGCGCGGCGTACGAGGAGCCGATCTCGAGCTGGGTCAGCAGCAGCATGCCGAGCGCGGCGACCAGGAAGCCGGGGCCCATCAGCAGCCGCGGCGCGACCCGGGTCATCAGCCGGGTGCCGATCTGGGTGGACCCGGTGATCATGCCCGCGATCATCGGCAGGAAGGCGAAGCCGGTCTTCACCGGCGAGTAGCCCTTGACGATCTGCAGGTAGTAGGTGAGGAACAGGAACAGGCCGAACATCGCGATGATCGCGAGGCCGAGGGAGAGGTAGACACCGCCGCGGTTGCGCTCGGTGACCACGCGCAGCGGCAGCAGCGGGGCCTTGACCTTCGACTCGACGACGACGAAGGCCAGCAGCAGCACGCCGGAGGCGACGAACATGCCGACGGTCAGCGAGTCGCCCCAGCCGTCGGACTCGGCGCGGGTGAAGCCGTAGACCAGCGCGACCAGGCCCAGGGTGGACAGGATGACGCCGGGGATGTCGAGCGGGGAGCGGTTGCGGCCGCCCTCGGGCTCACGGATGACGAAGTAGGCGCCGGCCGCGGCGAGCACGGCGAACGGGATGTTGACGAAGAACGTCCAGCGCCAGTCCAGGTACTCGGTGAGGAATCCGCCGAGGATCAGACCGACAGCACCGCCACCACCGGCGATGGCGCCGTAGATGCCGAACGCCTTGGCGCGTTCCTTGGCGTCGGTGAACATCACCGCGAGCAACGAGAGCGCGGCCGGGGCGAGCAGCGCGCCGAACGCACCCTGCAGGGCGCGGGCGCCGAACATCATGGCCTCGTTGGTGGCCGCGCCGCCCAGCGCGGAGGCGGCGGCGAAGCCGCCCAGGCCGATGACGAAGGCCCGCTTGCGGCCCCAGAGGTCGGCGATCCGGCCGCCGAACAGCAGCAGACCGCCGAAGGCGAGGGCGTAGGCCGTGACGACCCACTGCCGGTTGCCGTCGGAGATGCCCAGGTCCTGCTGGGCGGAGGGCAGGGCGATGTTCACGATGGTCGCGTCGAGGACGACCATGAGCTGGGCTATCGCGATGAACGCGAGGGCTTTCCAGCGGTTGGGATCGACGGCGCCGAGGGCGCTGCCGGTAGCCTTTGCGGCCGTTTCAGACATGGAGGTACCCACTTCGGAACTTCGTGACGGAAAAAGACTGTTCAGTCGGAAAAGGACTGAAAAGGACCGACTGAAGGGGACGGCGGCTCGTCGGCGGTGACGGCCGGTGAGATTCGGTGTAGTGACTGCTGTTGCGCTCTGAACTAATCGGTCAGAGAACTAATCGGTCAGGCCTTGCGCAGGTCCTCCATGGTCAGCGCCGCACCCGGCAGGACCGAAGGGGCCGGGGCCCGCAGTCCGTCCAGGAACAGCTGAAGGTGGCGGTGGACGAAGCGGTCGGCGATCCGGCACCCGGTTCCGGCCGGCGGCCGGCTGAGCTGGGACACGGCGAGCATGAGGTCCCCGACGTCCACGTCGGAGCGGAGCTGTCCGGCCGCCTTGGCGCGGTCCATGATCGCCCCGACGAGCTGCTCGGTCCGCTCCCGCGACGCCTCCAGATCCGGGTGGTTCTTGTCGAACGTGCTCTGGACCATCGGGCACAGCGCGCCGATCCGCTCGTCGGCGGCGGTGTGCACAAAGCGCTCCAGGGCCCCGAAGGCGTCCCCGGTCTCCGCGAGCGCGAGCTCGGCGGCCGCCGCCGTACGGTCCATGACGGAGCAGACGACCTCGCGGACGAGCGCGTCGCGGTCGGGGAAGTTGCGGTACACCGTGGCGTTGCCGACGCCGGCCCGGCGGGCGATCTCGTCGAGCGGCACGTCCGGGCCGAACTCGACGAACATCTCCCGGGCGGCGCTGACGATCCGCTCCCGGTTGCGCAGGGCGTCGGCGCGCGGCCGGGGCGCCTTGCGCGGTACGGGGGTCACGGTCTGCACGGTTACTCCTGATGCTGCTGAATGATGACTGTATGCCGACGGGTGGCGATCCGGGGAAGGTGTCCCCGTTTCGCTCGGACACATGGCTAAACGGGGAGAGGGTCCCCGGTTATTTCCCCGTCCGGAAAATATTCCGCGTGGCCTAGATCACACCCTTCTCGCCGAAGAACCCACGTTCGGTCTCTTCCAGCGCGCGCCCGCCCACCCCTCGACACAGGGTGATCGAGAGGGCGCAGCGCGCAGTCCGGCGGCTGCCATGGACTGAAGGGCCCATGCATGCAGCCGAAACGCCGGATACGCCCCCGCCGTGTGGCCGCCCTCGCCTCCGTGGCCGTCCTGACCCTGGCGGTCAGCACCTCGGCAGGCACCGGGCACCTCACGGCGGGCACCTCGACAGTGGCCGGAGCCGGCCCGGTCTCCCCGGAGCACCCCTCGGCCCTGCGCCCCTGCATGATCAGCGGCCGCTCGACCGTCCAGATGTCCGAGGGCATACCCACGGTCCGCGGCTACGCCCGCTCCACCGGCACCGTCCGCGGCCTCACCCTGATGGTCGACTTCCCCGACACACCCGGCCGCGGCCGGGCCCTCGACCGCTTCGCCGAGTTCTTCCCGCAGACCCGGGACTGGTACCGCACCAGCTCGTACGGCCGCCTCGACTACCGCCCCGAGACCCCCATCCGCGACTGGCTGCGCATGCCCAAGTCCTTCCGGGCGTACGGCATAGAGCGCGGCGCGCCCTTCGACCCCGGGTACCGGAAGCTGGTCCAGGACATCGTGGTCGCCGCCGATCCCAAGGTGGACTTCCGGTCGTACGACTTCCTGAACGTGCTGGTGACACCGAACGCCGGGCCCTCCGCCCTGGACACGGTCCTGTCCGTGACCTTCGCCGGCAACGCCGAGGCCCCGGTCGCCGACGGCGTCTCGGTGGCCAACGCGTCCTTCGTCTACTCCCGCCAGGACGACGGCTCCGGCACCTACCACCGCACCGGCTACCGGGTCCTCCCGCACGAGAACGGCCATGTCTTCGGCCTGCCCGACCTGTACACCGCCGAGGGCGGCGGCGCGGTCGGCCACTGGGACATCATGAGCGAGGACTGGGGGGCCAACAACGACCTGCTGGCCTGGCACAAGTGGAAGCTGTCCTGGCTGGACGACGCACAGGTACGGTGCGCGGCCGCCCGCGGCACGGCCGAGTACACGCTGACGCCGCTGGCCCGCGAGGGCGGCCCCAAGCTGGTCTTCGTCCCGCTGAACCGCCGCACCGGCTACGCCGTCGAACTGCGCACCCGCGAGGGCAACGACGAGGCCGTGTGCCGCCCCGGCGTCCTCATCTACAAGGTCGACGCGGACGTGGACACCGGGATGGGCCCCGTGAAGGTGATCGACTCCCACGAGGACAGCGGAGGCTGCACCCGCAGCCCGAACGTCCACGCCGAACTGTCGGACGCCACGTTCGGGCCCGGGGAGGAGTTCGTGGACAAGAAGCGGGGGGTGCGGGTGGCGGTGGTCGGGGTGGATCTGACGGGCGCGTACCGGGTGCGGGTGAGTCGGGGGTGAGCAAGGAGTGAGCAAGGAGTGAGCCGGGAGCAGGGGGGTGCGCGGACGGGCGCCTGGATCGCCGTACGCGCGCGTGGATCGCATTACGGTTAGGGCTGCCGCGAACGCCGTACGGAGAGCCGATGCCCGCGAAGACGACCCTGGACGACGACCGTGCCGTACCGGCGGAGGCGGTCACACCGCTGATCCGGGGGGTGGCGGTGCTGCGGCGGCTGACGGAGGCCGACGGCGCGCTGAGCGCGAGCGCGCTGGAGCGGAGCACCGGTCTGGCGCGCTCGACGGTGGACCGCATCGCGTCCACGCTCGCCCGCATGGGGTACGTCCGCTTCGACGGCCGCGACATCGTCCTGGCGCCGCGCGTCATGGAACTGGGCAACGCCTACCTGGCCGCCCTCGGCCTGCCGGACCTCCTCTCCTCCCCCGCGGACGCGCTCGCCGACGAGCTGGACGAGTCGGTGTCGCTGGCGGTCGCCGACCGCGACGGCATCCGCTTCATCCACCAGGCGACCCGCCGCCGCGCGATGTCCCTCAGCTTCCGCATCGGCGACCTGCTCCCCGCCGAACGCACCGCGCCGGGCCCGCTGTTCGCGACGGAGTGGACGGACGCGCAGTGGCGGGCGTGGCGCGAGCGCCGGGCGGCCGATCCGGACGACCGGGGCTTTCCGGCCGTACCGTGGCAGGTGCACCACCCGTCCTCCGACGCGGAGTTCGAGCACCGGGTGGCGCGGGCGCGGGGCGACCACTGGGCGCTGGACGACCAGCTCATCGAGCCGGGGCTGGTCGCGGTGTCCGTACCGGTGCGGGATCCCCGGGCGGGCGGCCGTATCGCGTGTGTGGCGAACGTGGTGAGCCACACCAGCCGGCACACCGCCGCGGACCTGCGCGAGACGCTTCTGCCCCGCCTGCGCACGGCGGTGGCGGAGATGGAACGCACACTGCGCGAGGCCCCGGTCCCGAGCCCCGGCCCGCCCCCGGCGGGTCTCGCCACCTGGACCGGCGCCTCGAAGCAGGAACTGGGCCGGGAGTTCGTGGAGTCGCTGGCGCGCGGACTGACCGTACTGACCGCCTTCGGCGAGGGCCGGTCGGAGCTGACGCTGACGGACGTGTCCCGCGCGACCGGACTGGCCCGCGCGACCGCCCGCAGGGCCCTCATCACCTACGAGCACCTGGGCCTGGTGACCCAGTCGGGCAGCCGCACCTTCACCCTGACCCCCCGCGTACTGTCCCTCGGCTACCCGCCCCTGTCCCGCACGCCCCTCGACCGGATCGCCACCCCCCACCTGGCCGAACTGGCCGACCGCGTCCACGAGTCGGCGTCCCTTGCGGTACTGACCCCCTCGGGCGAGGAGATCCAGTACCTCGCCCGGGCCGCCACCACCCGCGTGATGAGCGTGAACGTCACCGTCGGCACACGGCTGCCGGCGTACGCGACATCGCTGGGGCGGGTGCTCCTGGCGGATCTCCGGGGCGAGGACGGCGGGTTGACGCCGCCGGGCCTCGAGCTACGCCCGCTGACCGCACGCACGCTCACGGACCCGGCGGCCCTGGCGACGACCCTGGCGGACGTCCGGGACCGCGGATACGCCCTGGTGGACGAGGAGTTGGAGGCGGGCCTGCGGTCGGTGGCGGTGCCGGTACGGGACCGGACGGGCCGGGTGGTCGCCGCGATGAACGTGGCGATGCACGCGGCTCGGCGGTCTGTGGAGGAGTGCGTGCGGGAGGTACTGCCGGAGCTGATGGAGACGGCGGGGCGGGTGGAGGCCGAGTTGCGGGTGGTGGGGCGGTTCGGCCGGGTTGCGGTGGGGTGATGTGAGGGGGCGGGGCGCGGTGGGGTGGTGGGGAGGGGGCGAGGCGTCAACCGTCGTACGGCCTGGCGGCGCGCCCCTCGCGCAGGGTCGTCCCCCACCAGGCGAGCTGGTCCAGCAGTACGGCGGCGGCCTTGGCGGTGCCGTCGCGGTCGTACGGTCGGCCCTCGTCGTCGAACTGCTCCCAGGCCATGTGAAAGCTGACGGTGTCGCGCAGGGTGACGGCGTGCAGCTCGGCGAAAACCTGACGGAGCTGCTCCACGGCACGCTGTCCACCGGCCATACCGCCGTAGGAGACGAAGCCGACCGGCTTGGCCCGCCACTCCCGGTAGACGTAGTCGATGGCCAGCTTGAGGACGGCCGGGTAGCCGTGGTTGTACTCGGGAGTGACGACGACGAACCCGTCGAGCCCGCCGATGCGCTGCGCCAGGGCCGGGGCGTCACCCGGGCCGCCGGAGCGCTCCAGGGTGAGCTTGAGCTCCTCCGCGAGGGCGGGCTCGGACAGGTCGATGATGTGCGTCTCCATGTCGTCGCGGCGCCCGGCCTCGGCCACGAACCACCGGGCCACCTTGTCGGCGAACCGCCCGGGGCGGACGCTGCCGATGAGGACGCCGATCTTGAGCGGGGGCAGGGACATGGGAGTACCTCGTTCCATAGGTCGGGAAGATCCGCGATCTGGCGATCTGGCTATCTGGCGATCTGGCCTATCTGGCTATCTGGCGGTCCGGCCCTGGGTGGGCCCGCGCAAGCAACGTAAAATCTCAAGTTAACTTGAGGTCAAGGGCGGGCCGGAGGCAGCGGAAAGCGGGAAACGACCGGGCGCTCAGGACAGACCGATGTCAGTCAGCCACTGGCTCGCGGTCCGCGGGGTGATGCCCAGCAGCTTCTGGGCGGACCGCTCGGGCTCGATCGAACGGTCCGGCAGCGCGCGCATGGCCGTGTAGCCGGCCGCCACTTCAGCGGCGGCACCCGCGCCGATCACCGGCGTGGCGGCCGTGCGGAAGGCGTCGGGGGTGATCGCCTCGTAGCGCACGTCCTGCCCCAGCCCGGCACTGAACGCCTCGGCCAGCTCCTGCCCGTTGATCGCCGGATACTGCCCGACGGAGACCACCCCGTCGACGCCCGGGAGTGCGAACAGCGCGGCGGCGACATCGGCGATGTCCAGGTGGGAGGACCACGAGACACGGAAGTCGGCGGGCAGCGGATAGCGCAGCACGCCCTGCTCGCGTACGGCGCCGGCCACGAACGGCAGGAGCAGGTTCTCGAAGTACAGCCGGGGCTCGATCACCGCGTGGGACACCCCGCTGTCCGCCAGACCGGCGACCAGCGTCGCCACCGCGCTGCCGTCGTCGCCGGGGGCGCCGACGACGGTCCCGCTGGTGGAGAACACCACGCGGGCGGGGCGGGCCGCGCGGACGGCGTCGACGATGTTGCGTGCGTAGCCCCGGCGGTCGTCTTCCGAGGTCACGGGCAGGTGGACGAACACTCCCTCGGCGTCGCGGTAGGCCCGGGTCAGGTCATCGGTGCAGGAGTGGTCGGCGGCCACCACCCGCGCGCCGGGGACATCGGCGGCCGCGTTGCGGGTGAGGGCGACAACGGACTTGCCCGCGGCGGCGAGGGCGGCGACGACAGGGGCTCCTTGGGCGCCGGTGGCGCCGTGAATCACGTAGGTCATGGGGCTATTAGTGCATGGGGGGCACCGGTTACATCAACTGCACTAATGGCCGGGGAGCGGGGGCGGGGAGCGAAAACGGTGGCACGCGGTCGAGGGAGGACCGTGACCGTCACAGCCTCCCGGCCCTGTCACAGCCTCTCGGCCCCGTCACAGCCTCCCGGCCCTCGGTGTGAGAGCAGCGCAACCGAACTTCCCACGCGCCTAACAGCGGGGAAACCGCTCGGCGGGGCGGCCGGGCTAGCTTCGTGACGTATGAGGGTGTGGGAGCTGGTACGGCCGCTGCTCAGCAGACTTGGCGCAATCGGCGAGGGCCGGTTAGGAAAGGGCGGCTGCGTGCGCCGGCGCGGTGGCCGTGCGGCCCCCGACCGTCGCCCGGTGCCTGGATGGCGCAGTATCAGGGGCCGGGTGGCGGTGGTCATCACGGTCCCGATCTGCCTGCTGCTGGCGGTGGCCGGTCTCGCCGTACAGGGCCGAGCCGAGGCCTTCGACGCCGCCCGGACGACGCGCACCGAGGTCGGCCTCAGCCTGCGGGTCCAGTCCCTGGTGCATCAGCTCCAACGCGAACGCGGCCTGACCAACGGCCTGTTGGGCGGGGAGAAGCGGTTCCGCACACCGCTGTCCGGCACACGCAGTCGCGTGGACGCGGCGCTGCGCGGCATGCGCGACGACAGCGCCGTCAAGGACGTCATCCGGCGCCACCTGGGACGCCTCACCCACATCCGCACCACTGCCGACCGCGGCACCGCCGACCGGTCCGCGACCCTCGCCTTCTACACCACCGTCATCAACGCCCTCAATGCCGTCGACCCGGTGGCGGAGACGGCGATGCGCACCGACCGCCGGCTGAGCGACGGGCTCGCGGCGCTGAGGGAACTCGCCGCGGCCAAGGAATCCGTCGCCCTCGAACGCGGGCTGCTCAACGGCGTGTTCGCCGAGGGTGCCTTCCAGGGCCGCGAGTACCTCGCCTTCACCGAGGTGCGCGCCACTCGCGTCGCCGCCCTGGCCCGCTTCCGGCAGGTCGCCACCCCACCCCAGCGCACGGCCCTGTCGCACGCCTTCGAGACCGCGGACGCGGGGCGCGCCACCGCCTACGAGAACCGGGCGGAGGACGCCGCCGACGGTTCCGCGCTGGGTGTGGACGCCGGCACCTGGTGGGATGCGATGACCGTACTCGTCGACGACCTGTACGCCGTCCAGCAGTCGGTCGGTGCCGATGTGCGCAGCCGGGCCGACCGGCTCAGCCGCGACGCCGGGACGGGCCTCGCCGCCTACCTCGCCGCGGGAATGCTCGTGGCCGCCCTCCTCGCCGGCCTGGCGGCCTTCGCCTCCCGCTCCCTCACCCGCCCGCTCGGCGCACTCGCCAAGGCCGCCCACGACGTGGCACAGCACCGGCTGCCCCAGGCCGTCGCCCGTATCCAGCAGTCCCCACCGGACCAGGTGGAGCACCTGCCGGCCACGGGCGCCCCGGATGCCCGGCTGCGGGGCGGCGCGGCCGAGATCACCGAGGTCGCGGAGTCCCTGCACCAGGTGGAACACACCGCCCTGCACCTCGCCGCCCAGCAGGCCGGCCTGCGCCGCACCACCACCGAATCGCTCGCCAACCTCGGCCGCCGCAACCAGAACCTCGTGCGGCGCCAGCTCGGGCTCATCACCCGCCTGGAGCGCCAGGAACTCGACCCGGACGCCCTCGCCGAACTCTTCGAACTCGACCACCTCGCCACCCGGATGCGCCGCAACGCCGAGAACCTGCTGGTGCTGGCCGGGCACAACCAGCCGCGCCCCACGGCAGCGCCGGCCGACGCCCTGGAGGTCGCCCAGTCCGCCGTCGCCGAGGTCGAGCAGTACCGACGGGTGCTGATCGCGACCGTGGAACCGGTGCGGGTGCGCGGGCACGCCGTCGCCGATGTCGCCCACCTCCTGGCCGAGCTCATCGAGAACGGCCTGACCTTCTCGCCCCCGACCGAACCGGTCGAGGTGCACGGCTGGTACGACGCCGAGGACGACACGTACTGCTTCGCCGTCGTCGACCACGGCGTCGGCATGTCCGCGGCCGACAAGGAACGAGCCCACGCCCGCTTCTCCGACTCCGGGGACCAGGCTCTCCTCGCCGCACCCGCCCGATACCTCGGCCACTTGGTCGTCGGCCGACTCTCCCACCGCCTCGGCGACGGCACCCACGTCCAGCTCTTCGACACCCCCGGCGGCGGCCTGTCCGCCCTCCTGGCCCTCCCCGGACGTCTCCTCGCCCCCACCGAGGACCCCACCACCGCCTCACTCCCACCCACCCGGCCCGCTGTCTCCTCCCTTCTCAACGGCTTCCGCGCAGGTGTCGCTCGTGCCGAGGCCCGAACCACTCAAGGAGCGTCATCGTGACCACCCCTGTGCAGAGTTTCGGCTGGCTCATATCGGAGTTCGTACGCACCACCGACGGGGTCACCGACGCCGTCGCGGTCTCCTCCGACGGCCTGCTCATGGCTTCCTCCGACACCCTCGGCCGAGACCGCGCCGACCATCTGGCCGCCGTCGTCTCCGGCATCACCAGCCTCGCCGAGAACGCGGCGACGGCACACGGCTTCCGCGGCATGAAACTCGTCATGATCGAAATGCTCGGCGGCTTCTTCATGGTCGGCCGCATCCGCGACGGAAGCTGCCTGGGCGTCCTGGCCGCGGACGGCTGCGACATCGGCCTGGTCGGCTACGAAATGTCCGTCCTCGCCGACCGCGCCGGCGAACTCCTCACCCCACAACTGGTCCACGAACTCCACTCCGCGCCTGTGGGCGCACGGTAGCGGTCACCCGCTTCCTGGCCCACTGGAGGGGTCAACTGCCAGGCAACTCACGGAAGTTGACCTCCGGAAGGCGCGACACTCTGTCGAGTGCGGGCCCACCCCCTCAGGCGCCTGATGCGCCTGCTCTCGACCACGTCCGTCCCCTACTCCTACCACCCCTACCCGACCACTCGCACCCCCAGGCAGACCCATGACCTGCGGAAACGCGAACTCCGGAACACAAACTCGCCACTTCGGGAAGCGCTTAGCTGATCGCTGCAGGTCAGGGCCTGTCCTCAGATCACGTCGGTGGCTGTTACATCGTCACGGGCTGGACACAGGGACAGCTGGATCTCACTTCAGTGAATCACCGGATTGTTGTCGGCTTCATTCCTCTTCTACTCAGCGGAGGCGTGGGTATCGGTTCTGACGGACGCTCAAGGCATGATGAGTGCATTCCGAAAGAATTCGCCTTGCAATGTGTTGGCCGCGATCGACCGCCAAGAACGTATGCTGCTGTGCAGAGTTCACGGCGAGTCTTCTTGGCGGCCGGTCACTGGTTCCTCGCACGCACTTCGGTAGTCGGAAGATTCAACCCACCACCGGAGCGAGGCGGTCTGGATGAATCGACACATATCTTCGTCGTCCGTCACAACAGAGTGAGGTCGATCAGTCTCCGCGTCAGCGCCCGCTCCGTTACGGCCGACTATGCCTGGCATCCGCTGCCGGACGTCGAGGACGCAGATTTTGATGTACATCCACGCGAACTCGGTCCATTTCTACGTGGGTATCTCGAGGGCTGGATTCCTGACGGCGTCATCACTCTCGTCGAATGACCACTCATTCCTGACCGATGAGCATGCCCCGTGACAAGTGCTCAGCATCGACGCCAACCTCCAAGTCGTGGTCCATTGAGGCTGGAGGTCCGGACGCTTCTAGCAGCCGCCGGACTACCCGAAGCGGACAACGACGACCGCTACCGCGCCCACAGTGTTGTGGTTACTGATCGCGGCGAATCAGTCGACGTGGAGTGGTTCGTCTCTCGTAGTCTGCGTCGCGCCGCAGCCGACGAACAGCTGCGAGGCTGGCCCATGGGCGCGGCGGAACGTGCGCAGGAGGCCGCTCGACGTCATCTGCACGCGGCCCTGTTCGGCATCCTGTCGGAAGTGGGTTACCTGGTGGAGGCTGATCCGGCTGACACTCCGGGTGCTCTCTCCGTTCGAGTCGGCCGGGTCTCCACACCCGCGACGCTGGCCGAGGACATCGGGCGGATGCCTGCAGACCTACGTGGCGCTGCGGACAGCTCCGAGGGGTCTGGCCTGTCGCCGTGAGCGGAAAATCCGCACGTGGATCCGCCGGCCAGTTCCTCACCTCCCGCGGCTGACGTGCTGCGTGCCCGGTACGCGCGCCGTTTGACGAGCTCGCTCAAGGATCTGGCCGGTCCTGTGCACGGTCGCATCGAGTTGCCACTGCGTGTCGTGTGGTTGGGCCTGCGCGCCTACGACCTCGACCGACCCCGGCAGCGCATGGGCCTTTACCGGGTCTTCGAACTTGAGCGGTGCGTCTCGTCAGGCGCGCTGACTGTTCGTCACGGTGGGCAATGTGCATGGCGGGGCCCCGGACGCAGGACGCCCGTGGGTGATCATTTCTGTTCTCTACGCAGAAGGATCATTGGGGAGCCACGGGCTTGGTCAACGATACGACGTTGCTGCTCGACCTCGACGGGGTATCCGTCGTGCGGGTCGAGTCACTGGCCGACGGGACGCGTCGGGTGCACCTGATCACGGCGGACGAGGCGGCGCGGGCCTGCCCGTCCTGCGGGGTCATCGCCTCCCGGGTGAAGGGTCC
The DNA here is from genome assembly GCF_049974585.1 of Streptomyces sp. UG1. Taxonomy (NCBI): domain Bacteria; kingdom Bacillati; phylum Actinomycetota; class Actinomycetes; order Kitasatosporales; family Streptomycetaceae; genus Streptomyces; species Streptomyces sp. UG1. Next base: position 154,385 of record NZ_JBNGGG010000017.1, read on the forward strand.
GGCGGTGACCCGGCCGCGTAATCTGCCGTATGGGGAACGAGGGTTGGAGTTCTTCTGGCACAAGCGCCGCTGGTGGTGCCGCGAGCCGAAGTGCCCAAGAAAGTCGTTCACCGAGACCGTTGCCCAGATACCGGCCGGGGCACGGATCACGGCCCGGCTGCGTGAGGCGGCCGGGCGTCGGGTGCGCGATGCCGGCTCCACGGTCATCCAGGCCGCCCGCGACCTGCATCTGTCCTGGCCGACGGTGATGCGCGCCTTCCGTACATCGGCGCGCGAGGTCGTCGACGCCCCGCTGCCCGAGGTGAAGGTGCTAGGCATCGACGAGACCCGGCGGGGCAAGACGAAGTGGGAGCAGGACCCCGACAGCGGCAAGTGGCGTCTGACCCGGGACCGGTGGCACACCGGGCTCGTCGACGCGCTGGGCCACGGCGGGCTGCTCGGCCAGGTCGAGGGCCGCACCGTCGCCGACGTCCTGGCCTGGCTGTCCACCACCCCGCTGACCTGGCGCAAGAACATCCGCCACGTCGCGATCGACATGTCGGCCACTTACCGGCCGCGATCCGCACCGGCCTGCCCGACGCCACCGTCGTGGTCGACCACTTCCACGTGGTCCAGCTCGCCAACAAGATGCTCTCCATGGTCCGGCGCCGCACCACCGCCGAGGTCCGCGGACGTCGCGGACGCGCCAGTGACCCGGAGTGGAAGGCGAGGCGGTGCCTGCTGCGCAAGCGCGAGGACCTCGCCGATGAGCAGTTCGCGAAGATGTGGAACCCGCTGCTGGCCGAGGGGAAGATCGGCCGCATCCTGCTGACGGCGTGGATCGCCAAGGAGTCCCTGCGCAACCTCCTCGCTCTGGCCCGCACCGGTGCTGACCGCCACCGCATCGGCCACGCGCGGTGGAGGTTCCTCACCCGGTGCGCGGACTCCGACATTCCCGAAGTCTGCCAGCTCACCACCACCGTCGACCGCTGGTGGAGCGAGATCGAAGCGTTCATCGACACCGGCCACAGCAACGCCAAGAGCGAAGGGATCAACCGCGTGATCAGACTTGTCGCCCGCGCCGCCTTCGGGTTCCGCAACGCCGACAACCAACGCCTACGAACTCGCTACCTCTTCGCTGTTTCGCTCTGTGGCTCGGGTCGTCGCGTTTTCGGTTAGTGCACGTCGAACTCGTAGCCGTGCCGGATGTCCACGGGGCAGCTGAACACCCGGAGGTCTCCCCATCTGCCCACGGTGATACGTGTGGTGTGGTCGCTGGCCACGGTGAACAGGAGTCTCATGGGGGTGTCACACTCACGGCAGCGAAACTCCCACGGTTCAGTGAGGTGCCAGGTGGGCCAGCCGCCGAACTTGCATCCCGCCACGCGTGTGATGACGTCGCCCCCGTCCTCGCCGGAGGTCTCCTCCACCAGCCGTTCCACGTCATCCGCGACGTCGTCCGGCAGTTCCCCCGGGTAGGGAAAATCTGTCAGCGGCACGGGGGTCAGCAGGCACGGCCGGGGCGAGAAGCCGTAGTCCTCTTCTTCCTGCCGCACGGGCGCGGGTGCCAGAAAGGGCTCCTGCGGCAGGTCGGCTGCCCGCCGCCAGCGGATCTCCACGACCGGGCTTCCGTCCGCGTGCGGAGCCGGGGGGTCCCAGTGCGGGTTCGGGCACCACAGCAGCTGGAACACATCGGCGCCCTGCGGCCACCAGTCTCCCGGCGCATCCCGTCGCAAGACTTGCACCACCGGAACCATTGCCACGGGCGGCAGCCCGGACGGCTCCTGTTCGTCCGGCACGGAGCAGTGCGGCCACGGCTCGTGTGCCGGCCAGAGCATCGGCCCGGCGATGGAGCTGTCCTGGTGCCCCGGTTTCCCTGGCGTCGGATGTAGGACGACCGCGGGCCGGGCGTAGGGAGCGAGAGTGGGGACGGCGGCGAGAATGGCCTCGGCGGACGGTCTGTTCGAGTACGGCAGCACGATCGAACGGTACCCGGGGCAGTGGTGGAGCCCGCTAAAAGGCATCAACCGCATGATCAAGCTCACCGCCCGCAACGCGTTCGGCTTCCGCAACACCAACAACCAGCGACTACGGACACACTGCGTCACCACCCGCCGAGCCCGCGGACACCTCCGCACCGCTCAACTTCGAAGACCCCCTTTACCGCACCGTTCTGACAGAGGGACAGCGCGACGACCTCATAGCCTTCCTCAGTCACGACCTGCTGCTCGCCGAGTGGCCCGACCTACGCACGCTGATCAGCAGACACATTCGTGCGCCGGGTCGACCCGGCGGCGCGTCTGTACTACGAGAACGGCGAGCAGGAGAAACGAGTCGCCCGCGGCACGAAGTGGTTCTTCGCATCCGGTCGGGACGACGGCTACTGGCGGCGGGTCATCCTCTGTTTCCGGCATGTCGCCGGGGGCGAATACGAGGATGAGGCCGTTGTTGCAGTGCGCGCCTTCACCGGCCTCCGACCTGAGCTGCCCGGCTGCATGGGAGTCGTCTACGACGGCGCGTTCCGCGGCGTCCATCGCGACGCCCTCGCCCGCCTCGGGCTGCTGGTGATCAACAAGCAGCACGCCTCCGTCAAACCCCGGGCGTACGAGCTGCTACGCCCCGGACGAGCCGGCACGACCTGTGGTGCGACCAAGGCCGCATCGCCGAACGTATCCTCCTCGACGACGGCACCAGCGTCCTTGCCCCCGTGCCGGTCACCCGACTCGAAGCACCGCGAAGGCCGCGACAAGAGCCGCTGGTACCACCTGCTGCGCATTCCGTGCCGTCACGGCGACCACGCTCACCGTGTCCAGGTCGGCATCACCACCCCCGACGACCGCGGCGTCTGGGACGACTCAACTGGCAAGCGGCGACCAAGTGACATCGAGCGCGGCATCCATCGGGCCGAGTACCTTCAGCAGATCCCCAAAGCCACGCTCGCCCCACCAACTCGTCTACCCCCACCGCAGTGACGCGGAGTCCATCCACAACCAGCTCGATCAGAGCCTGTGGAACAACCGCATGATCTCCTACGGCCTCGACCGGCAGAAGGTCTTCATCCTGGGCTTCGCCCTCTCCCAGAACGCCACCAGCCACCGCGTCCATCTCGAACGGCATGCCCCACGTGAGGACCAATCCTTGCTGCCCGGAGTCAACTGACGGTAACGGGAACTCTCCTGCAGGCCCGCGGCCGCAGTGCTGTACCTGCTGCCGCCGAGCGGGCGGTCGTCCCCCTGGTCCGGCGGATGGAGAGGACCGGGCGCAGGGCGGAATCGGAGGAATTCATCAGCAGTTTCTCCATGGTGGCCCGGGGGCCGACGGGCGGCTCGGCCTTGGCCAACCGCCTGTCCGCGGACGTGACCGTGCGCCGGAGCGGCTCGCGCGGTCCTGCGGCGGCATGGGACGGGTCGGTGCTTGTTCATGCCGCGGCTCTCAGTCCGGATGCCGCCCGGCGCGACGCTCGGGCAACTGCTCGTCCTGTGACCCCGCGAGATCCGGTTCCGGGGACGGCAGGAGCCGGGAGGGGCCCACGGTGAACCCCACGGCCGCCCCGCCGCCGGATCGTGATCGCGCGAACACGGTGCCGTCGTGCATCTCCGCCACCTCTCGGACGATGGCCAGGCCGAGCCCGGACCCGGGCACGCCGTGGGCGGTGTCGGCCCGGTAGAACCGGTCGAACACGCGCTCCGCGTCCTCCACGGCGATGCCCGGTCCCCTGTCGGAAACGGTGAGGGTGCCTCGACGGATGTGCACCTCGATGGGATCCTCGCCGTCACCATCGAACTTGGCGGCGTTCTCCAGCAGGTTGCTCACGGCCCGTTCCAGTGCCTGGCGGCGTCCGCGGACCAAGCAGTCGTCGGAGTCGAGCAGGACGATCCGGCCGGTGCGCCGGTGCAGCCGCCGTGCGGCCCGGCCGGCCACCTCGGTCAGTTCCACGGGCTGTTCGGCGTCGTCGCGGCTCCGGGAGAGGGCCAGCTCGACCAGCTCGTCGACCAGGTGACCGAGCTCGCGCGTCTCGTCCTCGACGTCGTCGAGGAGCCGGTCACGGTCGTCCGGGGCTAGCTCGGTGGCGTAGCGCAGCACGCCCGCGTTGGTGGTCAGGCTGGTCAGCGGGGTGCGGACTTCGTGGGCGGCGTCCTGCACCAGCCTCTCCCGCACAGCCCGGGAGGCGGCGAGCCGGCGGATCATCGTGTTGAACGACGCCGAGAGCCGGGCGACTTCGTCGCGCCCGTCCACCGGTACCTCGCGGTCGACGTGGCCGTCGGCACTGATCTCCTCGGCAGCCCCGGCCAGCCGCACCAGAGGCCGGGTGATACGCCGCGCGAGCAGCCAGCCCGCGCCCGCCGCGGCACACATGACAGCGAGGGCGGCTTCCGTGATCTCCATGGCCATACCGCCCAGCACGCCGAGTGTCGGGGCGAGCGGGATGGCCGCCTGCAGGGCCCCTTGGCCCTCGCCCAGGGCAATGGTGAGCTGGCAGTAGGTGGCACCGCCCACGTCGATCATGGTGGCCTCCTCCTGTCCGGGCGCGCCGGAGGCGGCGAGGGCGCGCCCGGTGTCGGACACCGGCAACTCCATGTCCGGGCCGCCGAGATGGGTGACCGTACCGTCGGGAGCCACAGACTGCACGATCGCCGGCTGCTCCCCGTCGTCGCCCGTGCCCGGGTTGCCGTCCGAGCGCCGCGTGACCGCGTCCGGGCGGGCATGCGCCGTGTCCCGGTCCTCGGCCACGGCCAGTGCGACCATGCGGACCGTCCGGTTGGCCCCCTCGACGACGCGGTCGGAGGCGGCGCGGAAGCTCAGCACACCGACGAGGACCGCCACCAGGGCTCCGACGGCGGTGAAGGCGAGGGTGAAACGCAGACGCAGGCTCATGGCCGCCGCACTCCGTAACCCACGGCACGCACCGTGTGGATCAGGTCGGGCGCGCCGACGTCGGCCAGCTTGCGCCGCAGATAGCTGATGTAGCACGCCAGATTGTTCGTGTGCGGCCCGCAGTGGTAGCCCCATATTCGGTGCGAGATCGTCGAATGGGACAGCACGATCCCCTCGTTGCGCACCATCAGCTCCAACAGGTCGAACTCGGTCTTCGACAGCTGCAGTTCCTTGTCCGCCCACCAGGCCCGGCGGGCGTCCGGGTCCATGTGCAGGGAGGCGATGCGCAGGCCGGCCGGTTCGTCCCCCTGAGCGCGCGGTGGAAGCGCGGCCCGGCGTTGCAGCGCACGCAGGCGAGCGAGCAGTTCGGGGACCTGGAAGGGTTTGGGCTGATAGTCGTCGGCGCCCGCGTCCAGCCCGGCGACCCGGTCCGACGTGGCGCCGCGCGCGGTGAGCATCAACACCGGAGTTCCATCACCGTCGGCGCGCAACACTCGGCACACCGCCACGCCGTCGACGTACGGCATCATCACGTCGATCACCAGGGCGTCGAACGACTCCCGACGGGCTCGGGTCAGCGTCTCCACCCCGTCAGCGGCGATGAGGACACGGTTCGGCACCCCACATGATGGCGCAAAACCGCCGGTCGTCCAGCAGCCGTTACCCCAGGAAACCAGTTTCCCCCCGGGCCACTCCGAACGCATTCGCCCCTGCCCGGCAGGGACCCGGACTTTGCCCAATTCACAAGCGGCTCCCATGGAAGTCCCATACGGCTCGCCCACGATGGGAGCCCTTGCACGCACCACTCCAGGAGTCCCATGTCCACCGTGCCCCATTCCCCCACCGCCTCTTCCCCGACGGCTTCCCCCGCACACGGATCACTGCCGCGCGGAGTAAGACGAAGACGGGCACTCGTTCGCGGCATGGCCCTCGCCACCTGCATCGGCCTCGGCGTCGCCGGCTGCGGCTCCGACGACTCCTCGTCCACGTCGTCCGAGGCATCTTCGAGCCAGAGTTCCTCCACGACGTCGAGCACGGGCGCCGGGAAGGCGAACACCGCCGAGGTCGTTGCCGCCGCCAACGCGTTCCTCAAGACGCTCTCCGACGACGAGAAGGACACCGCCCTCTACGACTTCGACGACGAGGCCAAGGCCAAGGGCTGGTCGAACTTCCCGATCTCGCTCGCCGCGCGCAACGGCATCCAGTTCGCCGACCTCGACGACGACCAGAAGGCCGCGGCGCTGAAGGTCATGGAGGCCGCCCTCAGCGAGCAGGGTTACAAGGAGCTGGAGGATATCCGCATCGCGGACGAGTACCTCAGCGAAGTGGGGTCGTCGGGCAGCGGGGGCGGCCCCGGCGGGGGCGACGACTACGGCGCGGACAAGTACTACCTGGCCCTCTTCGGCGAGCCCAGCGAGACCGAGCAGTTCACGGTCCAGTTCAACGGCCACCACGCCGGGTACAACATCACCTACTACAAGGACGACGTCAGCCTCTCCCCCACGCTGACCGCCATCGAGCCGTCGAAGTTCGAGACGGACGGCACGTCGTACGCCCCGCTCCAGGACAAGCGGGACACCACCATCGCGGCCATCGGATCGCTCAGCGACAGCGAACTGGAGAAGGCCGAGATCGACGGCAGCTTCGACGACCTGCTGCTCGGCCCCGGCAAGGACGGTCCCTTCCCCGACCCCGAAGGCGTCGTGGTCGGCGACCTCAGCGAGAAGCAGCAGGACAAGGTCACCGCGATGATCCGCACATGGGTCGACGACCTGGACGAGGAGGCCGCCGAGGCGCTCATCGCCAAGTACGTCTCCGAGTACGACGAGACGTATCTGGGCTGGAGCGGCGCGACGACCATCGACAACAAGGAGACCTACGTACGGGTCGACGGCCCGTCGGTTTGGATCGAGTTCTCCAACCAGGGCGGCATCGTGGTCGACGGAGTGCACCAGCACACGATCTTCCGCGACCAGACCGCCGACTACGGATGGAGCTGAGGGTTCCACGGTGCGCCGTCTCCTGCCCGCACGTCCGTCGGCGGCTCGTCTGCTGCCGACGTTCCTGCTCGCGGCCCTCATGCTGGTCGGCGGCCTCGCGTCGCCGGCCGGCGCCCATCCGATGAGCACCTCGGCCGTCCTCCTCGATGTCCGCGACGACCGGGTCGAGGGGGAGGTGCAGCTGCCCGTCGACCGCCTGGCCGTCGCCGTGGACCGGGACCTCACCCGGGAGACCGTGCTCGGCGCCGAGCGGGCGTTCCTCAAGCGGTACACAGCCGAGCACATCACGGCCGTCGGCGAAGACGACCGGCCCTGGACCGTCAGGCTCGGCACCGGTTCAGTCCGCACGATCGACGAGGTGGCGCACCTCGTCTACCCCCTCGAACTCCGCCCGCCCGACGGCCGGGTCACCACCTTCGACCTGGCCTACGACGTCATCGTCGAGGAACTGCTCACCCACAAGGTCATCGCCACCGTCCGCTACGACTTCGACCGCGGCATCCTCAAGACCGACGACGCCGAGACCCTCGGAGTCTTCGACTTCGACACCAAGAGCCTGAAGGTCCCCGCAGGCGAAGGCTCTTGGATCCGAGGCTTCGCCACCACCGCCGGCCTGGGTATCGAGCACGTCGGCGAGGGCGCGGATCACCTGCTGTTCCTCCTCATGCTGCTCATCCCGGCCCCGCTGGTGGCCGCAGAGGGCCGATGGCGCCCGGCCCCTTCACCGCGTCGCGGCATCGTCCGGGTCGTCCACGTCGTCACCGCGTTCGCCATCGGCCACTCGCTCACCCTGGCCCTGGCGGCCACCGGGGTGATCAACCTGCCGACCCGCCCGGTCGAGACCCTGATCGCCTTCTCGATAGCCGTGTCCGCGGTGCACGCTCTACGCCCTCTGGTGGCCCGCGGAGAGATCCTCATCGCCGCCGGTTTCGGTCTCGTCCACGGACTGGCGTTCGCCTCCCTCATCGGCGACCTCGGCCTCGACCGCGGCTCGCTCATGACCACCTTGCTGGGCTTCAACCTGGGCATCGAACTGACCCAACTGCTCGTCGTCGCCCTGATGATGCCCTCCCTGATCGTCCTGGCCCGCACCGCCTTCTACCCCGCGTTCCGCATCGGGGTCGCCCTCCTCGGCCTGCTGTTCTCCGTCTCCTGGATGCTCGAGCGCGCCACCCTCACATCGACCGACCCCTTCGAGGGCGTCCAGACGTGGCTGGTCGGCCACCCGCTGCTCGTCGCCGTGACGGTCGCGGCGCTGGCCGTCGTCGCCCGGCGCACCGCGCCACGGACGCCGTTCGACGGCGACGGAGCGCTTCGATCCGGAGCCCACTGACAGCGTTCATGCCTGCCCGGCCGCTGCGGCAGCCGTGCCCAGGGGGCACCCCCGGGACGAACCCCTCGTACACGATGCTGTCCTACGTGGGCACCTTCCCCATCCGACCGCCTCCGATCTGGCGGAGAGGTACGGCCTGGAGAAGTCCACCGTCAGCCGTCAGCTGTCCCAGCTGGAGGCGGACGGGGGAAATCAGCTCCCTGCGTATGCCCTACATGACCCTGGCCTACCTGGCCGCCCATACCTCCGGTGCGACTGGGCTCTGTGGTCACTGGGGTGACGTACCGTCACCCCGAACTACTCGCCTCGGTCGCCACTACGCTCGACGTGCTGTCCGGCGGCCGGGCCACCCTGGGGCATCGGCGCGGCCTGGTACGACCGCGAGCACCACGGCCTGGGCGCAGCTCGGAAAGCCGACCGCCCGGGGCGGCCGGCCCACGCGCCGTCCTACGGCTGGCCGAGGTCCGCCTGGACGGGCGCGAGCCACGTACTGACCACCGTCCGCGACCCGGCCTGACGGCCGCGCCGGTGTGGTCCGGGGCTTCGACCACTGTTGGGCGGGCGGATGAGGCGTATGGCGCACCCCACCATGCATGACTGACGCAAGTTCTCCGTAAGCACGGATGGCGGTTTTCCACGATCCTGCAGCGAATACTTGGTCACCGAACACTTGGGGACGGAAATTAACAGAGCCGGTACGGGCGCCTTCCGCGGGGACGGGACGGCACCCCGCGCGAGACCCGGGACCACGTACTCCCCCCTCGGGTCCGGGTCTCGCCGCGAGACAGGCATGGGGCCGGGAACGCCCGCCTCAGCACCGAGCCTTGGAGCAGGTTCCCTTCCGTCAGACCGAGCATTACGCTGACCAGGTTTTCCATGCTTCGTCAAGCCGCTGAAAGTGGGTGAAGCATCACCTGCGGCACGGGCGCCACCGAAGCTGCGTGGCGGAATAGAATGAATCGCCGCGATCAAATCGAAACCAGTCATAATGCCGAGCCCTTCCTCTTGGATATCTCGACCAAATTGTGCACCAATGAAAGGAGGGGATGATGCAGATGACCGCTGTGCGTGGAATACCGGTGGATATTCCCACACAGGACGGCAGTGCGGACGCCTACCTGGCGCATCCGGACGGCACCGGCCCGTTCCCCGCTGTCCTGCTCTACATGGACGCCTTCGGGCTGCGCCCGCACCTGAAGAAGATGGCCGACCGTCTGGCCTCGTCCGGGTACACCGTCTTGGCACCCAACGTCTTCTACCGCCACGGACGGGCGCCGGTGATCGACCTGCCCGACTTCGTCGACCCGGCCGCACGCCCGGAGCTCTTCCAGCGGATCGGACCGATCATCCAGTCCCTGACGCCTCAGGCGGCGATGCGGGACGCCGACGCCTACCTGCACTGGCTGGCCGAATGCCCGATGACCAGGGGCGGGCCGGTCGGCGTCACCGGCTACTGCACGGGCGCCGGCCTGGCGTTGCGCACGGCCGGCAGCTACCCGGACCGAGTGGCCGCCGCGGACGGCTTCCACGGCGCGAACCTCGCCTCCACCGCGCCGGACAGCCCGCACCTGCTCGCCGACCGCATCACCGCGGAGCTGTACTTCGGCCATGCCGACCAGGACCGCGCACTGCCCTCCGAGCAGATCGAGCGCCTGAACAGGGCCCTGGCCGAGGCGGGCGTACGCCACCGCTGCGAGGTGTACGCGGGGGCGCGTCACGGATTCACCCAGGCCGATACCGCCACCTACGACCGGGAAGCCGCGGAACGCCACTGGGCGGCACTGCTGGACCTTCTCTCGCGCACACGCTGACCTGCTGAACCAAAAGAAGCGCTGCACGCCACAAAACCGGTCCGGCCCGCACCGGCAGAATGCCGGTGTACAATTCTGTAGCGCACGAATTCTGTAGCACACGAAATTGCATCCCGGTTGGTAGTCCGGGGCGCAGGCCACTGGCGATTACGCCTGGCTGCGCCAATCGTCCTCTCCCTGGGAGAGGCCCGGTGTGCTCCCGAGTACGAGAACTATTTGCACTGGGAGTACTTTTGTCTGGGATGCGTATTGTCATCGTCGGCGGCGGGCTTGCCGGGCTGACGCTGGCCCACTACCTGAACCGGCACGGCCTGGACGTGGCCGTCTACGAGCGCGACACGAGCATCGGCGCCCGCGAGGCCGGCTACCGGATCCACATCAACTCCACCGGCACCTCCGCCCTCTACGCGGCCCTGGAGCCCGAGCTGTGGGAGCTGTTCCTGGCGACCTCCGGGATGCCCAACGACGACATGCTGCTGTTCGACGAGCGGCTCAACCCCCGCCCGGGCCGGGACAAGTCCGCCACCGAAGGCATCGGGGTGCCCACCGACATCCCGGAGCACCTGGTGGTGTGCCGCTCGACACTGCGCCGGATCCTCCACCTCGGCCTGGAAAAGACCGTCCACTTCGGCGCCAAGGCCACCGGGTACCGCTCCAACCCGGACCGCACCGTCACCGTGCTCCTCGACACCGGGGAAACGGTCGAGGCCGACGTGCTGATCGCCGCCGACGGCATCAACTCCGCCCTGCGGGCCCAGAGGCTGCCGCAGGTGAAGGTCGCCGACCTTGCCGCGCGCCACATAGCCGCGAAGGTCCCGATCACCGAGGAGACCAAGGCCAAGCTGCCGGCGCAGCTGTTCAACACCTTCTCGCTGGCCTACGACTCCGACCACACCGGGCTCACCCTGGGCCCGCTGGAGCGCAGCAATCCCGACTCGCCGCTGGTCAAGGAACAGGACCAGGACTTCCAGGACGAAGCCACCAAGAACTACGCGCTGAGCATCTTCAACTCCCGCGTCGAACTCATGATGCCCGACGCCGAGTTGTTCGCCGCCACGCCTGAGCGGCTGAAGGCGTACGCGCTGGAGCGCGTGGCCTCCTGGGATCCCGCCCTGGTGGAGACCGTCCGGCTGTGGGACGTCACCACGGTGCAGCCACTGACCCTGCGCAGTTGCGTGCCGGTGACCGCCTGGGAGCCCTCGAACGTGACCGTCATGGGCGACTCCATCCACGCCATGAGCCCGGCGTTGGGCATCGGCGCCAACACCGCGCTGCGCGACGCGCACGTCCTCGGCGGTGAACTGCTCGTCGTCGCGCGGGGCGACAAGGCGCTCCTGGACGGCATCGGCGCCTACGAAGAAGCCATGCGCGGCTACGGCTACCGGGCTCTCCGGATGTCCGCGGCCGTTGGCGAGAAGGTGATCGGTCACCTCCCACTGCCCGAGTAGGCTCACACGTCAGCGTCCACGAACCCGGGATGTCCCGGCTCCGGCCCCGCCGGGGCCGGGACACCCGGCATCCGTGTCCCGGACTTCTCCTCCCCGCAGCCGCCCCGCCACGACCACACCGCCCTTCAGCCACGCCAGGCGGAGAACATGTCGCCCCCCTGGCCTTTGTCACCGGCGCCTCGTCCGGCATCGGCGCCACCTACGCCCGGCTCCTCGCCACCACGTGCGATTTCACCCGTCGCCCGGCGCGTCGACCGGTTGGACCACCTGGCCGACGAACTACGCGAGGCCGACGCGGCCGTCGAGGTCCCACCCGCCGGCCTCGGCCTACGCTCCGACCTGGCCACTGAGCCTTCACCAACTTCGAATCCGCAGGTCATCGGAGCTGGTGTGGGTCAGCGATCTCGTACTCGTGCTGGTCGTGGGCGGTTGCCTGCTTGCAAGATCGTCTGTCACAGGAGCGCGGTCGCGTAACGGGGAGACAGTCGCAGCTTGGTGATGATGCGCCAGTTCTTCAAATGGACGAACGCGTGCTCGCAGACCGCACGGACGGACACGATCAGCTTGTTGACCTGCTTCTTCGCCGACGTGAGCGGTTCGGTGCGGGCGGCCTTGTAGCCGGTGATGACCACCGGATTGTCCGTATCGTCGTCCAGGCCGGTGAAGCCGAGGTCGCCGATCCGTGCCCAGCTCATGGGCCCGCAGGCGCTCGACGAGCTTGTTGTAGCGGGCAGTGGTGATCTCCGAGGAGTGTCCCGGGCGGGCCGCGGAAAGCCACAGCAGCCGGCCCTTGTCGTCGGTGAGCGCGAGGAAGAGCAGGCCGTGGGTCTTATGTTTCCCGCTGTAGTTGCGGCGGTTGTCCGCGCCGGTGCGGCGCCGGGCAGTTCTATCACCTCCAGCACCCAACGGCGCACCGTCGTGGCCGCCTGACTGGTCTCCGCGCTGTTCGTACTCAACACCGGGGCGGTGATGGTCTTCTAGGTGCGGATGGCGCGCGGGATCACGGGGCTCGCGTCGGCTACGCGCGCGGTGTGGCGGTCGGGCTGAGTCATGCTGGCGGCGTGCGCGGTGTTCGCCCTGTCGGCGGGGGCGTCGCCGTACATGGCCGTCGGTGCGCTGGTCGTCGGGGCGGTGCTGCAAGTCGTCGCGGAGATGGGGCAGTCGGCCGGTTCCTGGCAGCTGTCCCTCGACCTGGCCCCGGCTGACTGCATCGGGCGAGTACCAGGGCTCTTCGGGCCCGGCGTGACCGTGGCCCGCACCCTGGGCCCGCTGGTCCTGACCTCGCTGCTGCTCGGGTGGGGGACGGCGGGGTGGCTGCTGATGGGAGGGGCGACGCTGGTGGCGTCGTACGCGATGGGCCCGGCGACGCGCCGGGCCCACGAGCGACGGCTCTCAGGCAGCTCGTACTCGCGAACTGATGCCGGTGCCTGACCTCGAACCGACGGTCACCGGAAGCGAGTCCAGGAACAACGCCCCCGCCAGCAGCCCCGCGCTCCCCCTCGGGCTCCACGCGCGCGCGTGCAGGTCGGCGTCGAGGGCGTGCAGAGCCACGCGGCCGGCCTCCGTCGCCGTACCGCTGGCGTCGAGGACCCCGCGGGCGCCGGCCTGGACGTGCCGGAGGCCGATGGGGCCCGCGGTGTGCAAGAGTTCGGTGTCCTGGAGGGTGGACATGACGGTGAGCAGGGCATCCAGGCGGGCCTCGTTCTCGTCGGCGCCGGCCGAACGGGCGGCGGCGAGGGCGTCCAACGCCCGCCGTATGTGCGGGAATCCGGCCCGTGCCTCGCCCCGCGCCCCGGCGGCGCCGTACTTCGCCGAGATCGACGAGCCGCGCGAGGGCCGTCGCTGGACCCGTCGGTCGGGGTGGGCGGCGATGCACTTGGCGGCCACGGCCACGTCCTTCGCCTCGGCATGCGGGTCGAGGGCGGCCGCGGCGACCAGCAGGCCGAGCGCCCACAGGGCGCCGCGGTGGCCGCCGCCGGCCAGGCCCACCGAGTGCTCGGTGCAGCGGCCGATCGCCCCGAGTTCCGTACGGAGCTGGGAAGTGGGCTCGCCCGTGCGGCGGGCCGCTGCGGCCATCGCCGCGAGGCCGGGCGCGAGCGCCTTGGCAGACCAGCGCAGAGCGGTGTGGTCCACCCGGGTCGTACGGGCGCCCAGGTCGCGCGGATCGGGCAGGCCGGGCTTGGGAGCGAGCGCCAGTTGTCCGGTCAGCGCGGTCACGGCGGCCTGCGCCAATGCTTCGTCCTCGCGGCTGATCATGGCCGTACCTTAGGAGGACGCCGAGGCCGACGGGGAGGCACTGTCGCTCGGCGGCGTGCCCGTGGGGGCGTCGCTCGGGGGCGTACCGCCCTCGCCGCCACCGCCGCTGCCCGCACCGGTGTTCTCCGCGTCGGGGTCGACGCCAAGGGTGAGGGAGCCCTTGTAGCCCTTGGACGGGTTCTTCTTGTGCACGGCCTTGAGGGTGAGCAGACCGCTGGAGGCACCGCCGCCGTCGTACACCATGTCGTTGTCGAGGGTGGTGTAGCTGCCGGAGTGCTGAGAGTAGGGCTCCAATGTGAAGATCTCCTCGGCGATGTCGTCGGCGAAGAACAGCTGGCCGGTGTAGTTGACCTTGCCACCCTCGTAGGTGCCGTCCTCCTTCTGGCCACCGGTGTGCACCTTGAGGTGGATGTGGCAGGTGCGCGGGGTGTACCAGCCCGGGAAGATCGTCTCGAACTTGACGACCCCGTTGGCGTTGGCGATCTGGTAGCCGCGCAGGTAGGTCTGGTCGTTGGCGGTCGAGCCGTCCTCGCTCTCCGCGGGCGCGGAGCCGCCGGGGTTGGCGGTGGTGTAGCCGGAGTAGTAGCCCCAGGCGTCGCAGTGCCAGATCTCGACGGCGGCTCCCTTGACCGGGGTGCAGCCGTCGGTGGCGTCGACGACGGTGAGACGCAGCGTCAGCGGGACGCCGCTCTTGCCCTCGGTGATGTCCTTTCTCACCAGGGCGCCGTCGAGGTAGTACGGGCCCTCGGTAACATTCGACATCAGTGTCATGCACTCGCTGCTGGTGGAGATCGCCGAGGCGCTGGCGGTGGCATCGGCAGTGGTCGTCGTCGCGTCATCGGCGAAGGCCGCCTGGTATCCGGCCACGGCGAGGCCGCCGGCGGCGACCGTGCCGCCGGTCACCGCGAGGGCGCGGCGCCGGGTGGTCGAGGTGTCTCGGTGGTTTCCTACCATGTCCATGAACGTAGGGACGGCGTCTGTCAAGAGCCTGAGCCGTCGCTGTGTGGAAGCCGAGAATGCGTACCGCGTATCTTCAGGAAGGTGTGGTAGTCGGCGCGTTGGCGCTACACCGTCATCAGCGGCGCGTCCTTCTTCCACTTGAAGATCAAATGGCGAGGGTGGGGGGTGACAACCCAACGGCGCACCGTCGTGGCGGAGATGCGGTTGCCGCCCGCCGCGTCGGCAAGCCGCTGGTCATGACGGAGAACCGCGAGAACGATCGTAGCTATCTTGCCGCGGTAGCCTCACACCTGGGTATGACGGTGCCAGGTCGCAGCGTGGCGTGCATCTGGCGCACCGTGCAACACGTGGACCTCGTGCACGCGCTCTACTACACGCTAATGCACGGGCTGTTCAGGCTGTTCGGCGGTGAGCTGCTGACGTTGCGCCTGCCCTCAGTGGTGGCGGAGTCCTTGGCCGCAGCCGGCGTCGGACTCCTGGGACGTCGTCTCGCCGGTTCTCGTGTCGGACTGCTGGCCCGGCCGCTGTTCCCAGGTCCCGCACGTAGCCGGACGGTGCGAGAGCGCGACCGGACCGGGGACGACGGCATCGACTGGATCCAAGCCGCGAATCACTTCCGGCGCGGATCCAACCGTCCGCGTACGGACGGCAACTCCTGTGAAAGTACGCCCGAACTCTCGAAGGCCCCCAGGTAACCGACGTAACTTCCGTCACGTCCCCACCACAACCGCTTTCTGTCCTCAGGAGACACACCCCATGCCCAGACTCTTCGCCTGCCCGGCGGCCGGCGCGGCCGCTCTCGGCGGGCTCACCATGGCCGCCCCGTCCGCGGCGGCCGCCGACTCGGGCAGCTTCAGCGTCCAGCACCACGACGATCGGTCAGCGGGTAGCGCCGTACGACATCGTCCATGTGCAGGAGGACTTCAACTACCACGCCTACCTGTACGCGGCCGACACCGCGCACGCCTACCGCACCCCCACCAGCGGCGGCGCCGGCATCGGCAGCGGCCTCGACACGCTGTCGGCACCAACGACGACGACCTCGCCGCACGAGGGACAACCTCGCCCAGCTCACCGACTTCATCGCCACCCACTCCGCCGGCAACGCCGTCGTAGTCATGGGTGACACCAACACCCGCTACACCCGCTACACCCGCTCCGGCGACACCATCGCAGAGTTCGCCGCCGCGGGCGGCCTCACCGACGCCTGGGGCCAGCTGATCCGCGGCGGCAGCGCGCCCGCCAAGGGCAGCGACGCGCTGGTCTGCGACCAGACGGGCACCACCGTCCCCAACACCTGCGAGGTTGTCGACAAGATCCTCTACCGGGGCAGCAAACTCGTCACGCTCAACGCCACGCCCTACAACAACGAGCACTCCAAGTTCCTCACCGACGACGGACTGATGCTGTCCGACCACGACCCGATCACCGCCGGATTCACCTGGTCGCGCAACGCCGCGTTCCAGCTCAGCGACCAGTTCAGCGGCCCGCACGGCGACTACTACAACGACATCGACAGCGTGCCCGCCGGCGCCCGCGCCACCACCATCGCCCTGCGCGCCGGGTCCCGGGTCGACCAGTTGAGCCTCACCCTGTCCAACGGCACCACGCTCGCCCACGGCGGGACCGGCGGCACCACGACCTCCGACTGCGTGACCCGCACCGCGCCTTCCGGATGGCAGATCGCCGGATTCCACGGCCGCTCCGGCGACGAGGTCGACAAGGTCGGCTTCATCTACACCCAGCGCTGATCCTGCCCGCCCCGGGGCCACTCGCACCCCTGGGCCCACAGGAAACACAAATATATGACAGGAAGATTGACGAGCACATGACCTGGCTCTACGGTCTGATCGATTTTCCGAACTTCGTTCGAAATACCGGTCACTTCGGGCGCCCCCGCACGCCACCTTGGAGCACAAGATGAGCGAGAACCCCCATCTGTCCCGTCGCGCTCTCCTCGGCATGACCGCCGCCGTCCCCCTAGCCCTGACACTCGGCACGGGCACCGCCCACGCCGCCGACTCGGCGTACGCGATGGTCTACTTCACCGAGTCGACCAATCTCGGCGACGGCACCGACTACGGCCTGCACCTGGCCGTCAGCCCCGACGGACTGAACTGGACGCCGCTCAACCAGAACAACCCCCTGGTCACCCCCACCGCCGGCGCGCTGGGCCTGCGCGACCCGTTCCTCATGCGCAAGCAGGACGGCACCTTCGTGGTGCTCGCCACCGACCTCAAGGGCACCGACTGGAGCTACAACAGCCAGTACATCCACGTCTGGGACTCCGCCGACCTGCGCACCTTCACCGGTTACCGGCGCCTGAAACTGCACGACATGACGACCCACAGCTGGGCACCGGAGGCGTTCTGGGACGCCGGCCGAGGCCAGTACGCGGTCATCTACTCCTCCGTGAACGACAGCGGCCACAACGTCATCATGGTCAACTACACCAGCGACTTCGTCACAGCCTCCGCCCCGCAGGTGTTCTTCGACCCCGGCTACGACGTCATCGACGGCGACATGGCGGTCGGCGTGAACGGCTACAACTACCTCTACTTCAAGAAGAACCAGACGCTGGTGGGCGCCAGGTCCACCTCCCTGGACCCGGGCAGCTTCGCCGAGTACAGCGCCGGTGTGGCGCACGGCGGCACCGAGGCCCCGACACTGGTCAAGTCCCTCACGTCCGGCAACTGGTGGCTGTGGGGCGACACCTACACGCCCAACGGTGTCTTCTACGCGTGGCAGTCGAGCAGCCTGGCCTCCGGCACCTGGACCGCGCTGGACCAGAAGACCTACACGCAGCCGGTCAACTCCAAGCACTGCGGCATCACGACGATCACCACGACCGAGTACGACAACCTACTCGCCAAGTGGGGCTCACCGGCCTGGAACCGGCTCAAGTCCTACAACTACCCGGCCCGTTACATCCGCCACTCCAACTACGTGGGCCGTATCGACGTGTACCCGATCGAACCGTACAAGGACTCCCTGTGGACCCTGGTCCCCGGGCTCGCCGACAGCTCCGGGGTCTCCTTCCGGTCGGTCAACTACCCGACCCGCTATCTGCGGCACTACAACTACGCGCTGCAGCTGGACGCGAACGACGGCACCTCGACCTTCGCCGCGGACGCGACCTTCTACCGCACGGCGGGCCTCGCGGACGCGAGCTGGGCGTCCTTCCGCTCGTACAACAACCCCACGCGCTACATCCGCCACTCGGACTACGTCCTGCGCATCGACCCCATCTCCACGACCACGGACCGGCAGGACGCGACCTTCCGGGTCGGGTACTGATCATGAAAGGCTCCCCCATGCAGCACAGCTCCGCACGTGGCTGGGCCAGACGCGTCACCGTGCGCGTCCTCGCCCTCGCCCTGGCCCTGGTCGGCCTGACGGCCCTGGCCGACCACGATTCGTCGGCACCGCTGTCCGCCGAGCCGACCGCGGTCAGCACCACGCAGGCCGCCGTCACTCCGCCGCCGATGGGCTGGGCGTCCTGGAACAGCTTCGCCAGCAGCATCGACCACACCGTCATCAAGCAGCAGGCCGACGCCCTGGTCTCCTCCGGGATGGCAGCGGCCGGCTATCAGTACGTCAACCTCGACGACGGCTGGTGGCAGGGCGACCGCGACGCGGACGGCAACATCGTCGTCGACGAGACCCTGTGGCCCGGCGGCATGAAGGCCATCGCCGACTACATCCACAGCAAGGGCCTCAAGGCCGGCATCTACACCGACGCCGGCAAGCAGGGCTGCGGCTACTACTACCCCACCACCCGCCCCGCCGCACCCAACACCGGTATGGAGGGCCACTACCAGCAGGACCTGGAGACCTTCCAGCGCTGGGGCTTCGACTACGTCAAGATCGACTGGTGCGGCGGCCGCGTGGAGGGCCTGGACCAGGAGACGACCTACAAGGCCATCACCGCCGCCAACGAGGCCGCCACCGCCGTCACCGGCCGCAAGCTCGTGCTGTCCTTCTGCGAGTGGGGCACCGGGCTGCCCTGGAACTGGGCCACCGGATACGGCGACCTGTGGCGCACCAGCACCGATGTCATCTTCTGGGGCCAGACCCCGACCACCGGCATGATGCTCGCCAACTTCGACAAGGGGCTGCACCCGGCCGCCCAGCACACCGGGTACTACAACGACCCGGACATGCTGATGGTCGGCATGAGCGGCCTGAGCGACGCTCAGAACCGGCTGCACATGGGCCTGTGGGCGATCTCCGGCGCCCCGCTGCTGGCCGGCAACAACGTGGCCACGATGAGCACCGCCACCCGCGACATCCTCACCAACTCCGAGGTCATCGCCATCGATCAGGACCCCCGGGGCCTTCAGGGCGTCAAGGTCGCCGAGGACACCCGGAACCTGCAGGTCTACGGCAAGGTGCTCTCCGGCACCGGTAAGCGCGCGGTGCTCCTGCTCAACCGCACCGGCTCCGCCGCGAACATGACCGTCCGCTGGGCCGACCTCGGCCTGACCGATGCCTCCGCGTCCGTCCGCAACGTGTGGACGGGCACCAACGTCGCGTCCCACGCCACGAGTTACTCCACCACCGTCCCGGCGAACGACGCCGTCCTGCTCACCGTCTCCGGCACCGAGGCGTCCGGCACGACCTACGAGGACACCACCACCGCCACCACGCCCACGTTCAGTGCCGTCACGACCGGCGCGGCGGGCACCAAGCTGGTGGACATCACCTACGCCAACGGCGGCAGCACGGCCCGTAAGGCGACCATCAAGGTCAACGGCCAGTACAGCTACGTCGTGGCCTTCCCGCCGACCGGCTCAGCCACGACCTATCGCACGGTGTCCGTACTGGCGCACCTGGCCAAGGGCACCAACACCGTGCGCTTCGCGACGGTCTCCGGCAGCACCGCGCCCGACATCGACGCCATCCGGGTTCAGGGCATCCCCGGCACCGACGGCGTGGCCCTCGTCGGCGCCGCCTCGAACCGCTGCGTCGGCCTGGAGAAGAACACCATCACCAACGCCTCTCAGGCCATCCTGTGGGACTGCTTCGGCGGGCGGAACGAGACCTTCACGCAGACCTCACGCGGCGAGCTCGTCGTCTACGGCAACAAGTGCCTGGACGCCGACAACAACGGCACCACCAACGGCACCAAGGTCATCATCTGGGACTGCAACAACGGCACCAACCAGAAGTGGACCGCCAACGCCAACGGAACCGTCACCAACAACCTCTCCGGCCTCTGCCTGGACGCCTCGGGGGCGGCGACCACCAACGGCACCAAGCTGATCCTGTGGACCTGCAACGGCCAGACGAACCAGCAGTGGACCCTCAACTGACCTCACCTGTGCTGCCACACCGCCCGTCGCCGACCCGGCCGTCGAACCGGCCCCGGCGACGGGCGGTGTCGCCTGCCGGGCAGCTGCACCGGCCGGGAATCAGTGGGCGGACAGACCGGGCCAGACGGCCGAGGCGTAGTCGCGGTCGGGGTCGGGCAGGCGGATCGGGCGGATCGGGCGGATGGGAACGGTGCGGGTACCGCACTCCGACACGGCCGTCCACGGGGCGGGGTGGCCCTAGTAGCACAGGGTGGTGAGGGCGAAGACGCCGTCGGCGTAGACCTCGATGTGTTCGCCGATGGTGAGGATGCGCAGGGTTGCCGCGGGTTCGGTCCTGCCGTCGCAGCCGACGAGCAGGGCCGGGCGGTCACCGTCGGGGGTATCGGTGCGCAGGGTGGTCTCGACGCGGCCGGTGAGGGTGAGGTCGCCGACCGCGTGCAGGGCGGGCTGTTCCCTCTGGACGTCGTCGCCGCAATCACGCGTCGGACGCTGTTCAGCGAGGGGGAGCGCGGCCATCCTGCCGACGATGGAGAAGGTGCCGGGACGGCGGTCTTCTCTGACGCGCGCCCGTTTCGGCGGCTGAGGCCGCAATGAGAGAAACCTGTCAACAAGCCCAGGATATTTCCCGTATATGGGGATCCCGCCATCCAAGTGGGACAGGTCCGAAGGCTCGCGCGTTGAGCTGTCAACGATATTGCTGATAGCTCTCTCATCCAGCGCGCGCCTGTTCTGGACGCCGTCGCCCGCAGAGTCGGCGCATCGTCCCCCACCCTTGTCTTCAGGAGTGTTCGTGAGCAAAGAGAGAACAAGTCGGGCTCGTAACCGACGGACTTGGCGGGGCATAGCCGGCGTGGCCGCCGGTGTGGTCCTCGTCGGAGGCGGATTCGTGGCGGCCAACGCCGCGACGACCACGGGCGCCGCGAAGAAGGCCGGTGTCCACTACCCGGTCGACAAGAAGGCCAACGGCGTCGCGGCCGTGGTCAGCGCCGCCAACGCGTTCCTGAACACGCTGGACTCCGACCAGCAGGCGGCGACGGTCCTGGACTACTCCCAGGCGAACGCGACCGCGTGGTCGAACCTGCCGTGCGGCTCGTCCTGCCGGGTCGGCATCCAGACGGGCTCGCTGAGCGACGAGCAGCTGGCCGCCCTGAAGAACGTGCTGAAGGTGGCCCTGGGGACCGGCGAGGGCACCGGCTACGAGCACGTTCTTGAGACCCTCCTGGCCGACGACCAGCTGGCCTCGGCGGAGGGCTCGGGCTCCGGGCCCGCCGCGCCGACGGACAGCGCGTCGAGCGACGCCTCGGCCTCGGCTGCCCCCTCGGCAGACCCGAGCGCCACGGCCAGCGGCGCCCCGACGGGCGCCCCGCCGTCCGGCGACCCCGGCGGCGGCGCAGGCGGCGGCGCAGGGTACGGCAGCGACATCTACCTCATGGCCTTCCTGGGCACCCCGTCGGTCGACGGCACCTGGCAGCTGCAGTTCGGCGGCCACCACCTCGCCGTGAACATCACCTACAAGAACGGCAAGGTGGCCGGCGCCAGCCCGTACTTCACCGGCGTCGAGCCCACCAGCTGGACCGCGGACGACGGCACCACGTACGAGCCGATGGCGAAGTTCCGCAACGGCATGCTCGCCCTGACCGGCAGCCTGAGCACGGAGCAGCTGGCCGAGGCCAAGCTGTCCGAGTCCTTCAACGACGTGCTGCTCGGCCCGGGCGAGGACGGCCAGTTCCCGGAGACCAAGGAGGGCATCAAGGCCAGCGAGCTGTCGCCCGAGCAGCAGAAGCTGGTCCTGGCGGCGATCCACCCCTGGGTCGCGGGCGTGGACGACGCCACCGCGAAGAAGCTCATGAAGACGTACGCGCGTGAGCTGAACGAGACCTACATCGGCTACTCCGGCGGCACGGGCCTGGACACCCAGGGAGACTACGTCCGCATCGACGGCCCCAGCGTGTGGATCGAGTTCGTCTGCCAGAACGGCTTCGTCTACCAGGACAAGGTCCACTACCACACCGTCTACCGGGACCACACCCGCGACTACGGCAGCGGGTTCTCCTTCTCATGACCGGACCGCGAGACTGGCTGACCGCAGCGCTGACACGCCTGGTGGCCGGGATCGCGATCGTGGTACCGGCGGCGCTCCTCCTCGGGGCGTCGCCGGCCGCCGCGCATCCGATGCCGCACTCGGTGGTGGAACTCGACGTGTACCAGGCCTCGGTGAGTGCTCGTCTGGAACTGCCGGCCGACGACTTCTCCGGGGCCAGCGGGATCGACCTGAGCGACACCACCCAGGCCACGCTGTCCGGAAAGGCCGAGGCCATCCGGACCTACCTCGGCAAGCACATCCACCCGACCAGCACCGGGGGCAAGGCCTGGCAGGTCAGCATCGGCGAACTGAGCCTCAGCAGCACCGAGCAGACCTCCACCGGCCCCTACCGGGAGCTGGTCGCCGAGGCCGTCCTCACTCCGCCGGCCGGCACCGACGTACGGCGCTTCACCTTCGGCTACGACGTCATCGTCCACCAGGTCATCACGCACACTGCCCTGGTGACGGTCCGTCAGGACTGGGCCGCCGGACAGATCGAGGACGAGGGCACCACCCAGGTCGGCACCATCCGGGTCGACACCCGGACCATGACGGTCCCGGCTCTTAAGGTCGACCTCGGCGAGGGCAGCGCCTGGCGCGGGTTCCTCGCCATGCTGAAGCTGGGTGGCGACCACATCCTCACCGGCACCGACCACCTGCTCTTCCTGCTGATCCTGCTCCTGCCCGCGCCGCTCGCGGCCACCGGACGGCGCTGGGACGGCCTGGTCGGCGCCCGGTCCGCGCTTCTCCGGATCGGCCGCATCACGCTCGCCTTCACCGCCGGGCACTCCGTCGCGCTGGCCGTCACCGCGCTCGGCCGCCTGGACATCCCCGACTGGCCGGTCGAGGCGTTCATCGCCGCCAGCATCCTCGTCGGCGCGATCCACGCGATCCGCCCCCTCTTCCCGGGCAAGGAGGCGCTCGTGGCCGGGGTCTTCGGGCTCGGCCACGGCATGGCGTTCTCCTTCGTCCTGGCGGAGATGCACCTGTCCACCGGGCAGCTCGTGACCAGCCTCCTCGGCTTCAACCTCGGCATCGAACTGGTCCAGCTCCTGCTGGTCTGCCTGGCCCTGCCCTCACTGCTGGTGCTGGCACGCCTGCGCGTCCAGCCCACGCTACGACTGGCCGGCGCCCTGCTCACCGCCACGGCGGCCGTCGGCTGGCTGGCCGACCGCCTCGGCCTGCCCAACCCCGTCGCCCGGGCGGCCGACAGCGCCGGATCCCACACCACTGCGATGCTGGCCGTCCTCACGGTGACCGCACTCGCCGCCACCGCCTGGACCCTGGCCACCCGTCGGCACGCACGGCCCGGACCGGCCGAGCCCGCTGCGGTGACATGTCCCGAGCGTGAAGGGCGACACGCGGCGACGACGTGTGAGCCGTACGATCGGGACCAGTCGACGGACACCGCCAACTCAGCGGCGACATAGAGCGGTTGAGAGCCGCAAGCGGGTGATCACGGGTGGCGTCAGAGACCGGAGCGTGTCATTCGGAGCAGCGAGACGGCCCTATGACGGGCCGGGGCTCGTCGACGCCTCGGGCTGTTCAGGCTCGGCGCGAGCCGGGCCCTGGTGATCGCGGCCGACACCGAGCGGCCCTGGCCGAGGACATCTGCGAGGACGTCCCCGTCGTGGCCGTCACTGCTACGACGGCGTCACCCTCACGGCCTGCAGGATCACCCGCTGTCGGGGGCTATTGTTCCCCGTCCGAGCACCAGTCCTCGGGGCTTCGCCGCACCCGGCGGGCCGGTCCAGGACGGAGCGCAGTCCGCCTCCAGGACCTGACCACAGAAGCTCATCGCCTCCTGGCCCCTGCGACCGCGACCGCGGCGGTGGCCTCCATCGAACCGACCACCCACGCCACGTGACGCCTTCTAGGGCACAGGGGACAGATCGAGTCGTACGGGCTCGTCGCGGTCACAGTGCAGGGTGCCGTCGACGACCCGTGCGGCGGCGACCTGGAGCGAGGAGCGGCGGGTGGCGTAGGTGTCCTCCTCGGCGGCGGCGCCGACGCGGCCGGGGTGGGTGAAGTAGAAGACATAGGCAGTCTCCGCCTGAACGACCACGTCGGCGTGAAGGCCGATGGTCTGGTCGTCGGGGCGGCTGCCAGGCTTGTCCAGGATCAGGCCCCGGTGTTCCCAGGTGGTGAGGTCGTCCGAGCGCAGCACGCCCTGGCCGCGCCATTCGTCGACGAGCATCCAGTAGTGGCCGCCGAGTTCGAAGACGTTGGGCCCTTCGTGCGGGCGATGGCCCGCACCCCGAACGCACCCGCGAACGGCTCGTCGGCGAAGACCTCACCCAGCCGGTCCCGCACCCGCATCGCCAGGCTTCCCCGCGGGAACGCCGCACGCGCCACCGCAACGGTCTGTTCCGGGATCTCGGGCAGCCCCTTCGGCTGCAACGACATCGCTCACCCTCCCCGCCGCCGCACGACAGAAGACGGCCACAGAGACGATCATCCCGCAGCGGCAGGACGCAGCGCCGAGAATTGCAGCAGAGTCGGCTTGCTCGCTAAAGCACGCCCAAGAGAGTTTGGATGTATGTGCTCCGGCGTGCCCGGCGATCGTGGCGCCGAGTTGAGTGGAACGGTATGCCACGCAGTGCGCTTCGGGGTCACTAAAAGAGGGTGCGGATCAGCACTCCGGGTATCAGGTAGAGCGTGACCCAGGCAGCTGCCAGGAACGCCGCCGTGCCTACGCAGGTTCCGAGGGCCAGCCACAGGGGTGCCCAGGCTCCGAGTGGATTGTCCTTGTCCGGGGCTCCCGGGATATACCAGACGGTGCGGTACGGCAGGACAGCCACGGCAGGACCGCCCACCGTGCGTATGTATTCATGCCGACGACCTGACACATCGGTGACCGCGAAGACATGCCTGTGCAGCCCTCCGGTGGTCTGCCTGCGCACGAAGTCGGCCCGTACGCGCCCGCCATGGCGCGCGATCTGCCACAGCAGCCAAAGGCATCTGCCGGTGCCGAATCCGGTGACATAGGCCAAGCCGCCGAACATCCCACCGAAGAACGAGACCAACAGCGCCGACACTAGGGCCTGTTGCGAAAGTGGATCTTGTTCGTTGATGATCACGTCCCGTGGGACGTGGGGATCTGACGAACGGCCA